>CBDAFH010000018.1:0-12991 GCA_965195165.1 uncultured ANME-2 cluster archaeon
TTTATTAGGACGAGATGAAACTGATACCCGATGCCAGAGCAGATCGCCGAAAACAATAGAGAGTCCCGTCGAGTTCCCGGATGCGGAGAGCGAGTGACCATATCGATCCGCTCGGGTCGCCCCATGATTGCTCAAATTTAATACCGATACAGGACAACTTCATCTCATGCGATTGGGAGACATCATTCATGTGGCGTCGGCTGACACATACACCGTCAAATTATGTGATGAGAATAGCGGGTTTGCCGGGCAGTTTGTTTCGATATCGACATCATGCGCCACGATTATCGGGGTTGTTACTGGTGTATCGCATTCGGTTAAGGAGGACATGGTTGGCTATCTATCGCAGGATAAAAAAATCAAGTACCAGCCATACATCGAGGATTACAAGAACAGTCACTGCACCGTGCACGGGCTTGGGACGCTTTCGGATGGCGGTGGTGGTGGTGGTGATGGTGCGGTGTATGCGATCGACAGGTCTCCGCATATCGATGATCCGGTTAAGCCCGCATCCACTGATGAGATCGTGCGGTTCCACACTGCCGGCAAAAGACCGTGCGCCCCGTACCTACATGATCTTAAGGATCGATTGCAGTCGCCGGTTATTCTAAAAATGATCGACGAGATCAGGGGTGCGGTCCCGGAAAGTGAGACGATGCTCGATCTCGTCAGGAAGTACATGAAACGGGTTACTTAACTACGGTCTCGACGATTTGATTCTTATGCCATACTGTTTGGGCGGGGGAGTTTTGGGTGGATCAGATGGTAGACGCCATGAGGCGATCACCCATGATCAAGCAAGCCCGTACTCGTCGAGCCGCTCTCTCGCAATCTCACGCTCTTCCTGGTGATCACGCAAGAATTCAGCCATCAGTTCGGCAGTATACGCCTTGCATGGTCCGCACATCCGCTTTCCGCTCTTGCACTCGTGATAGATCTCCACGATCTCCTTATCCTCCGGTATCAGGTGGAATAGTAAGAGTTCATACGCCGTGCATTTATCAGGCTCCCCTCCGAGCCGCTTCTGCTCATCAAGCGTCATCCGCCCGCCGGTCTTTGCATTCTTCACCTTCGCGAAAGCATCCTCCGGCGGTTCGGTCAATGCGATTATGCTCTCAGGAACGCTGCTTGACATCTTTCCGCCATGAAGTCCGCTCATGAACCGGTGGTATGTCGCTGCCGGCGGCACGAATCCGTAGCCCCCAAACGCGATCTCGGTTCTCTGCACCACGGATTCGATCATCTCGAAGAGACGTGCATCGACACTGCCTGTGACGACTTCGTCGTCGCCGCTATCCACAAAGATATCGAGATGCTCTTCGTGCTGCTTCACATCGTAACCCATGCTATCGATGGCTGATGCCACTGCCGCCATCGCTGCCTTCGGTGCGGATTTGCCGCGCACGCTGATATACTGCCCGGTGCTCTCGTAGACCTCATGCTTGGAGATCCGCATCCCTTTTGCGCTCTCTACACTTGTGTAATGCTGCGTATTCTGAACCGACCGGATCTCGCACCGGAACATCCGCATCTTGCTTGCAAGCCCGCGAACGAGCCTGATGTGAGGGTCCTGATCAGCGCCGACCGGGATCACGACCGGCTTTGGACCGCCATATCTCCCGATCTGCGGCTGGAGTATGTCAGCGCTCTGCACAAGCGCACTCTGGAGGTGCGCAATGCTCGTTTCACCGCTGAATCCGTAGATCGCGGAGAGTTCGGACACATTCGTCTTCGTGCCGAGTTCGAATGCAAGATCTCGCACATCAGAGCACTCCGACTGGTAATAGATATGTCCATCAGGTTCAAATCCGAGCGCGATCAGACTGAGGATGTAATCCTCGACCCCGATCCGCCGGCAGTCCTTCCACGACATCCCGCGGACCGAATGCGCCTCCATATCAGCAATCCCGACAAATGCATCGCCGCCCATGCGCTGATGCCAGATGATCTCCTCCATCACCATCTTGTTTCCGAGATGGTTTCTCCCCGACGGCATGAAACCGCTCATCACCGCGAAAGGCTTTTTGTGGACGATCGCGTCCAGTACCGGCTCATAGCCCCTGTGCCCGAAGATGATTCTCCGCCGCATAAACGGACACGGATCCGGGACATGCGGGAGGAGCTCCTCGAATGGTTGTATCCCAAACTCCTCGAATAACTTCGAGTAGTCGTCGATTCCGGCAGATGCCCATGGATCGAGGTGTGGCGTCATGGAATCTCAATCACCCAAGTGTCAGTGCTCCGGCAACCGTCCGTGCAAACTCCTCTGCCGCATGAGGACCTTCCCCCGTAACGATCCTGCCATCCCGGGTCACTTCCGCTCCTGTGTACTTTGCACCCTTCACGGTGATGTGCGATATGCCGCTTTCAAAGACGGTCGCATTCTTTCCCGACAGGATGCCAGCAGCTGCAGGAACCATCGGACCGAGACAGATCGCACCGATGATCTTTTCGGAACTGTTAGCGTCCGTTGCCAGTTTCAGGTACGCCTCGTCTTCGTAGAGTTTATGCGATTCGACGCCTGAACCCCCGACAAAGATGACTGCATCGTAATCGCTGATAACGACATCAGATACGGAAAGATCGACCGACACAGTCCCGCCAAGCATCCCTTTCGCTGTTCCCTTCTTCTCAGATGCTATCACGACCTCTGCCCCATTCTTCTCGAAAAAATCCTTTGGGACGAAGAGTTCCTCGTCCCTGAAATCCGATGGCGCGATAACCATCAGTATCGTTTTATTGCTAAGATCTGTCATTTTGTGCGCCTCGTTATCATCGGTATCGTCAGTATCTGTATCGTCACTATTATCAGCATCATGCTCATGCCGGCGATCACTGCTATGTATTTATCATTCAAACTTTGTTCTATTAAGGTATCTCTTCCGCGGGAGTGTCGCATTGTGTGGTGTTGAATCAATCACGGATGTAGACGATGTCTTGCACCAACACATTATATGAGCGTGGCACCCTCAAGCAGACGCAAAAGTTTTATCCCCCAAACCCGCATACCCAAACTCATGTGTGAACTAAAGGTGCTAAAACCGGACGGAACAGTTCTTGCAGAAGATGTCGTGCACATCAAGGTAAACGGTGATGCGATCGAACTACGCAGCATCCTTGGCGATGTGACAACCGTGCACGGGCGAATCAGCGAAATAGATATAACCAGGGAAAAAGCGACTATAGAGGGATAACTATGTCTGTAAAAGTTGTGGTAAATGGCTATGGAACGATCGGAAAACGTGTAGCAGATGCTGCCGCGATCCAGTCGGATATGGAGGTTCTGGGTGTAGCAAAGACGCGCCCGAACTTCGAGGCTCGGATGGCGCTTGAGAAAGGGTTTCCGCTGTATGTGCTTGCTGGCAGGGAACCTGAGTTTGAGGCCGCCGGAATGGAAGTGAGCGGCACGGTTGAGGATATGCTCGAGATAGGGGACGTTGTTGTGGACTGCACGCCTAACAAGATTGCTGCACCCAACAAGGCACTCTACGATGCCGCCGGCATAAAAGCGATGTGGCAGGGCGGGGAAGACCACGAACTAGCGGGAATCTCGTTTAATGCGCACTCGAACTACGACGAAGCATTCGGATGCGATTATGCAAGGGTCGTCTCCTGCAACACAACAGGACTTTCCAGGGTACTCTCAACGCTCGATGCCGAGTTCGGTGTCGCGAAGGTGCGTGCGACGCTCTGCAGGCGATCTGCCGATCCCGGGGACATCAAGAAGGGTCCCATAAATGCGATCGTGCCTGAACTGAAGATGCCGTCCCATCACGGACCTGACGTGAAGACGGTGCTTCCCAAGATCGATATCGACACCGTTGCGATCAAGGTTCCAACGACGCTTATGCACCTGCATATCGTGAACATGGACCTGAAAGATGCGTGCACGTCTGAGGATGTGCTCGAGGCTCTGGATGAGAACTCAAGGATCCGGCTCATCAGCGAGGGGATGGCTTCGACCGCGGAGGTCATGGAACTGGCACGCGATATGAACCGCCCGCGTAGCGATATGTGGGAGAACTGCGTATGGGAGGAGTCGGTCAGCGTCTCTGATTGCGAGTTGTACCTGTTCCAGGCGATCCACCAGGAATCTGACGTAATACCTGAGAACATCGACTGCATCCGGGCTATGACTGAGACCGAGAGCGATGCGGTGCGATCGATTACAATGACAAACAAGGCGATGGGGCTTTAAACACGGATGAAGATCGTAATTATCGGTGCAGGGGAGGTCGGATACTCGATCGCAAAAGCATTGTATGCGGATAACGATGTCATCCTGGTCGATAGGAGGGAAGAATCCTGCGAAAGGGCAGGTAAACTGGATGTGCAGGTCCTTCAAGGAAATGGTGCCAACATAAGAATCTTAAAGCAGGTCCTGCCAGCAGACCTTGTGGTTGCTGTTACAGGCAACGATGAGATCAATGTCGTCGCCTGCATCGCTACGAAGTTGCTAACAAAGGATCGGGGAACGTGCACGACGATAGCCAGGGTTTCGAATCCTGACTACATAAACAAGCCGACTGCTCACAGGGAAGAGATCGGCATGGACTACATGATCTGCCCTGAACTGACACTCGCCTCAGAGGTTGCAGGGATCATATCGGTACCATCTGCGGTCGGTATGGAAGCATTCGCTGATGGAAAGGTCAAGATGATGGAGTTTAAGGTTGGCAGGGATACGACATTCGATGGTATATCACTTGCGGATGCAGAGATTCCTGATTGCTGCGTCATCAGCGCGCTTGTCCGGGGAAAAGACGTCCTGATTCCACACGGCAGCGATGTCATGCACGAAGACGACCATATAATCGTTATTGGAAAGCAGGAATCCATAACCGAGATCGAGGAGATGTTTGGCGGCGGCTCGAACATGCGTAGCAAGGTGATGATCGTTGGCGCTGGCACTGTCGGGTTCTACATCGCAAGCCTGCTTGCAGAGCGCGGCGACGTCGATCTCAAGATCATCGAGGCAGACGAGGATCGGTGTGTGGAGGTCGCAGGTGTGCTTTCCGGTGCACTGGTGCTGCACGGCGACGGCACCGATGAAGTGCTTCTACGATCAGAAGGTGCGGATACGATGAATGTGGTCATTGCAACGACCAACAGCGACGAGAAGAACCTTCTCTGCCTGCTGCTCGCAAAGCAACTCGGCGCAAAGAAAGTCATCGCCAAGGTCGATCGATCCGAGTACATGAAACTCTTTGAGATGGTCGGCATCGATGCAGCACTCTCCCCGAAACAGGCGACCATCGACGGCGTCCTGCGCGTCAGCATGGGTGCTGGTGTTGAGTCGCTCGCAACCATCGAGGACGAACAGGCAGAGATCATCGAGTTGATAGCAGCACCCGGATCAAAGATGACAAAGAAGACCCTTGATAGGGTCAAGTTCCCGAAAGGCGCTATAGTAAGCGCGATCGTGCGTAATAACGATGTGATTGTGCCGAGAGGTGCCCACCAGATTCATGCAGGCGATAGAGCAGTCGTCTTTGCACTGACCTCAGCACTACCAAAGGTGAAGAAACTGTTTGAGTGATACTTTGAGGATAATATGTAATCATGCTTAAGTACCAAAAGGAGCTATAATATACCGGAGGATTGAATTATGAAATCCATTGTAGAAGAAGCATTATCTCGAGCGGAAATGGGGATAGAAACGCCAATATATCGGCATGAACAATCCACCGAAGCCGATGAGGAACTCGAGAAGATTCTCTCAGAATTAAAGACCAATATTGCGGTGGTCGGATGCGGCGGCGGCGGCTCGAACACCATCCAGCGGATGATGGAGGAAGGCATCTCCGGCGCGGATCTGGCTGCTGTGAACACAGACGCCCAGCATCTATTATATATCAATGCCAGCCGGAAGGTTTTGCTCGGGCGCAAGACCACAAGGGGGCTTGGTGCTGGCAGTATGCCGCAGATCGGGGAGGCTGCCACTGAAGAGAGTCTGGATGAGATCCAGAATATTGTGCAGGGCGCAGATATGGTATTTATCACAGCCGGGCTTGGCGGGGGTACAGGTACTGGATCAGCACCAGTCGTTGCGAAATCCGCACAGGACGCTGGCGCACTTACAATCTCGATCGTGACGCTACCGTTCACAGCAGAGGGCTCGATCAGGAGGAGCAATGCCGATGCAGGGCTCAAGCGGCTCATGGAGGTATCTGACACCGTGATCGTCGTCCCGAACGACCGGCTGATGGAAGTGGTGCCGAGACTGCCGCTTCAGGTTGCGTTTAAGGTCTGCGACGAGGTTCTGATGCGTGCGGTAAAGGGCATCACCGAACTGATCACAAAACCCGGACTGGTCAACCTCGACTTCGCTGATGTACGGACGATCATGCAGAAAGGCGGCGTAGCAATGATCGGGCTTGGTGAGGCAGACGGTGAGAACAAGGCGACAGAATCTGTTAAAAAGGCGCTTCGAAGTCCCTTGCTCGATGTGGACATATCAGGCGCGACCTCAGCGCTCGTGAACGTGGTCGGCGGGCCAGATATGACCGTTGCTGAGGCTGAGGGCGTAGTTGAGGAAGTTTACCAGCGTGTCGATCCGAATGCCCGCCTGATATGGGGTGCGCAGATTGATCCGTCGCTTGAGAACAAGGTACGCACCATGCTCGTGGTCACAGGCGTCAAATCTCCGCAGATCTACGGGAAGGGTTCTGGCAGCGCGAACGTCATCAGAAAATACGGCATCGACTTTGTCTGCTAAACATGGCGTCCACTCATTCGTTCAAACTCTCCGAGTATACAAGGATACTCAAACTTGCAAGGAAACCGACCAGAGAAGAGTTCATAATGATCGCTAAGGTCGCAGGTGCGGGAATACTGCTGATTGGGGCTGTCGGATTCCTGATATACCTGGTGCTGACCGAGATGCCGCAGGGGATTATGTGATAACGAAGGCGCTATCAAAGTAGTGGAACTCACTATCCGGTCAGGATAGTGCATCTCGTAAACGCTGTAGCCGGGGAGAGTGAGCGGTATGCCGCAAAGGAGATCTCAACGAGGCGACCGATCCACCTCCACAGAGGCCACGATCGCGCTTGGGCCTGCCGATACGGCATGGTGATAACACTCTAATAGATAGAGATTCAATAATCATAGCATGTCAGGATTCCTCCCGCTCTTCATCGACCTTCGTGACCAGAAAGTGGTGATCATCGGCGGCGGCTCGGTTGGTGAGCGCAAGGCAGCACTGTTCGGGAGATACGCAAAGACGGTTGTCGTGAGCTTTGAGTTCACCGAAAGACTGATGGAATTAGAGGATATCGAACTGATAACCATGGATGAGAAACTTGACGATGATGAGTTTGCCGAAATGATAGATGATGCCTTCCTGGTGATACCGGCAACGGATGATCTTGCCTACAACGAGCACCTATCAGATATCGCAAGCCGGCACGGAGTGCTCGTAAACCGGGTGGACGATCTCGGCGATGTGATCATCCCATCTGTCATCGCACGCGGCGACATCGTAATCGGCATATCCACGCTTGCCCATAGCCCTGCGTTATCACGATACATTAGGAGGCGGATCGAGGAAGTGGTTACACCTGCGTATGCGGACATGGCAAGACTGCAAAGCGAGGTGCGCGAGTACCTGAAAGGCAGGATTCCGGACCAGGCAACCCGGCAGCAGGTATTGTGGGCTATTCTCGAGGATAGTACTGTGTGGGAGTGTCTCAGGACATCTTATGATCAGGCGTTTGGGCAGGCGATGTTGCACTGTGAGGATGTGATCTGATTGGACTTTTCTGAAATTGATCCGTTGATATGGGCTGGACTCGGACTTGCAGCCGTCTCGATCGTGGCGCTCGTAATCATCTGGAAGATCGCCAGATGGAAGGGCGAACTTGACCGGTGGAAACGAGAGGTTAATGAATGGCGGGACAGTGTTCCGGGGGTCGGCGCGAATTCACAGAGTCATTCATCTTATTCACCCCGGTCATCCGCTGGAAATCGAGACCAAGGTCAAGTAAAGAGAGCCGCGCCTGCAGGGAAGATACCTGATCGATCCGATGCGCCTGTCACACTCATACCCCAGACAGAGATGGCGCTATTGTATGCGCTTACCGAAAGGAGAGACGAAGCGTGCACGGTGGCTGAGATAAAGGACGATACCGCTATGTTCCATCACGATCTCGGAAATCTGCTGTACCGCTCGAGACGGTTTGAGGAAGCAGAGGCGGAGTATCGAGAGGCGTTAAGACTCGAACCTGATTTTGCAAGGGCTCACGCCAATCTCGGTTTCCTGCTAAAGCGACTGAAACGTAGTGAAGAGGCAGTGCAGGAATTCGAGATGGCACTTGCCTCAAAAGAGCAACTCCCCGACAGTGGCGAACGGATCATGAAGGTACTGCAAGAGATGAAAGAATCCTGATCACATAAATTCCTGTAGTTTCTGCTCGATGTGGTTCTTCGGAAGTGCGCCGATGATCTGTCCGGCCATCTCGCCATTCCTGAATACCAGCATCGTCGGTATCGCGCTGATCCGGTATTTCGTGGCAGTGCCCATGTTCTCATCGATGTTTAATTTGGCAAACGTTATCCTGCCTGCGTATTCTGTTGCAAGCTGCACAATTACCGGTGCAACCATCTTGCAGGGTCCGCACCACTCAGCCCAGCAGTCCAGCACAACAAACGGGTGTTCGCGCACGATTTCTGCAAGGTTATTATCGTCCAGTACTAATACTTCTCCGGATGTCATTGTTTGTAATCTCTCCATTTTCGTCTGTCGGATCGCTTCCAGTTCGTCCATGATTTAACATTCAAACGCGGTTTCATATAAATCCTTGCCATAACTAAGCACTGGCATCGATCAGCGCCCCGATCCTTGTGTGGAGTTCTTCGAGATTCCGCCCCTTCAGATCGATGACTCGTTCGATGCTTCTCATCGTGTTTCTTGCGGAGTCCTCTTCTTCGAGTCTCTTTTTTGTGTAGATCTGCGCTAGCGAGGTGTGCAATCGTTTATACGCGCTGGTTTGCTGGTTTAGCTGGATATATCTGTCGATCATCCCCTGGTCGACTCCGGCTTTTCTTGCAGCATCAATAAAATCGCCAAGTTTTTTTGAAGATGATGTAATATCCCCTATTATTGAAATTAAACCTTCTTTCGTTACTGGTTTGACGAGATACTCAGTTACATGCTGTGCTTTTTTATGCGCCACGTCTGCGGTCAGTTGTTTTGCTGTGAGAATAACCACAGGAATCGATTTTAACCGATCATCCTGACGTATCCTGGTAAGCACCTCCCAGCCATCGAGGTCCGGCATTATAAGATCCAGTAGAATCAGGTCGGGCACGCCTTGTTTCAGTTTTTCAAGACAGTCGTTGCCGCCGGATGCTGTTATGACCTCATAACCCGTACCGTCAAGCATCAGCAAGAGTAAATCCACAATATCTGGCTCGTCATCCACAACCATAACTTTCATGATGAAACCTCCATATTTTGCCCGTTATCTTCCGTTATATTTCATGTTATTATCGCTGGTACTTAACTTTGTTGTCTGCATGGGGATATCACGTCATCTGGTGTTACTACGGTTTTAAAGATTTTACATGGCAGTTTTTATCACGAATGTCACGAATTGACGAATAACACGAATTTACCAGTGCATATTCGTGACATTCGTTTATTCGTGCCCATTCGTGATTGATTCAACATCACGCAATGCGACACTCCCATCTACATTACGCTTTTATAAGCGCCAGCCATATATGATACCAATGGTACTTGACAAACTTGGAGACTCGCTTCAGGGCGCGATCAAGAAGATCGCGGGCGGCGGACGCGTTGACAAGCGTGCAGTGGACGAGATGATAAAGGAGATCCAGCGTGCGCTCCTCCAGTCAGACGTCAATGTGAAGCATGTGATGGATCTGTCCACGCGGATACGCGAGAGGGCGCTTGACGAGAAACCACCTGCAGGCATGGGCGCACGTGAGCACGTGATCCGGATTGTGTACGATGAACTCGTCCGGCTCATAGGCGTTGGCACACCCCTAACGCTATCGAAGCAGACGATCATGATGGTCGGGCTTCAGGGCGGCGGCAAGACCACGACCACGGCAAAACTGGCACGGTACTTCCAGCGGAAGGGCTTGAAGCCCGCGGTGATCTGCGCGGATACCGACCGTCCTGGTGCTTATGATCAGTTAAAGATGCTGTGTGACAGTTTGAACATCGCTTTTTATGGGGAGCGCACCGATGATCCTATCGGAATCGTAGAGCGGGGGCTTGGTGAATTAAAGACGTATGATGTGAAGATCATCGATACAGCAGGCAGGCATTCCCTTGAACACGACCTGATCGAGCAGATGGAGAAGATCCACGCGATTTCCAAGCCGGATCAGAAACTGCTTGTGCTGGACGCCGCGATCGGGCAGCAGGCAAGGGAGCAGGCACGCACGTTCCATGACTCAGTCGGGGTCACCGGCGTCATCATCACGAAACTCGATGGCACTGCAAAAGGCGGCGGCGCGCTTTCAGCGGTATCAGAGACAGGAGCGCCGATCGCTTTCATCGGTGTTGGCGAGAACATCGAGGACATGGAGAAGTTCGAGACCGACCGGTTCATCTCGCAACTGCTCGGGATGGGGGACATCAAGACACTGATCGAGCGTGCGGAGGAGGCGTTTACCGAGGAGATCGATGTCGAGAAGATGATGCAAGGGAGGTTCACGCTCAAGGATATGTACCAGCAACTGGAAGCGATGCACAAGATGGGCCCCTTAAAGCAGGTGATGCAGATGCTCCCGATCGGGGGCATGAAGATACCGGACGACATGTATAGCGAGACCTCAGGAAAGATGGGGCGGTACAAGGTCATTATGGACTCGATGACCGAAGCGGAGATGCTCGACCCGAAGATCGTCGATGGCTCACGCGTCAAGAGGATCGCACGCGGCTCTGGCACAAGGATTGAGGATGTGCGGGAACTCTTAAAGTACCACCGGATGATGCAGAAGGCGATGAAGGGGTTGCGCGGCGGGCGGTTTAATGTGCAGAAGATGATGAAGAAGCTTGGGGTGTAGTTTCAAGTACCCGCGTCAATGGTATAATAACCACTTCCACAGCGGTAAGAACCTGATCGTTCCGTCGTCCGATTCATAATCCCACGTGATCACGAGCAGATCATCACATTGCAGTTCTTCCCCCGCTTTCACCAGTGCTTTGATCTCTCTTGCCGCGATATCTTCCCTGTTTCCGGCGTACGTCACCTGAATCAGTTGTTCTATCCTTAAACCGTTTTTTAAAACGAAATCAACCTCTCTGTGGCGGTAATCCTTCCAGTAATATATCTCAAGCAGGGGACTCGACGATTTCATCCTGAGTAACTCGACCGCAACAAGATTTTCCATCGATCTTCCGATATCTTCAGAGAATCTGAACCCGGAAAGATTAGCAAACCCCGGATCCATGGCGTAGATCTTTCGCGGGTATTGCAACTGGTCTTTAACCTTGTACGAGAAGATTCTGATGTCAAAGAAGAGAAATGCATCCTTCATGATGAAAAAATATCTCTCCAGCGTCGGAACTGAGATTTTAACCCCTCTGGAGTTCATCATGCCACACATCTTCGAAAAACTTATGGGCTTTCCTATGTTTGAGGCTAAGAAGTATGATAAATCCTCTATAACTTCTCTTTTCTTTTTTATCGATGAAACAACGTCTCTACTAATTATATCGGTGAAAAGTGTTTGAGCAATGTATTCCTTGTTTGATTCGGAAAGAACGACCTCTGGAAATCCGCCAAACGAGATGTACTCACGTAGCATCTCCTTGATCGTCGCTGTATCCTTCTCTGTCAGGTATTCTCCCCCGTAGCCAACGTCTTTGAAGCGCAGGAACTCCCCAAAGCCAAGCGGGAAGACCCTGGTTGTGAGATGCCTTCCTGTCAGCAGATAGCTCAGTTCGGATTCCGTGAGTTTTGAGGTGGAACCAGAGACGAATATCTTTATTTTTCCTTTGAATTCGTCGTAGATGCTTCTGATGTACGATTCCCACCCTTTGATTCGCTGAATCTCGTCTAAAAAAACAAATATCATCTCGTGATCCAGAAGTCTCCTTGCGTGGACGAACTCCACGAGGTCGTTTAGGTATTCAGGCGTCGATGGCAGTAGCCGCCTGTCCTCGAAATTCAGGTAAATCGTTGCTTTCTTGTCAACACCGCTACTTAGAAGTTTCTTTATCGTTAAAAACATCAGATACGTCTTGCCTGCCCTTCTCGGACCGATGATGTCGTTTATCAGATCGATTTTCAGTATCGGCTCGATCTCTCTTGGCATTGTCCGGGGCAGGTCCCTCTGCCAGTACTCTTCTATCGATATCCTTAATCTTTCTTTACGATTTTCCACAGTATCGTTAAGGTGAGTTAATGATATTTAATATTTTCTGTGCGGGGAGACTTTAATGGCGACCTGCGGAATGTCAGATTAAAGGTTATCGGTTCAACACGAAACTCATTCAAGAAAATTCCACATGGCAGCGGGCGCATTCAACCCCACCACCGCCAAGTTGACAGCCCCCCCTTCCGGAAACGATCACGAAAGCTCAAGCAACCTCGAGCCCGCCGATCATCTCTGCAAGCCGCTGCAGCACCTCTGTCCGCATCCCTTCCACAAACTTGATGCTCCCGACAACGAGATGCCCGCCGCCGTTTACGCCAGCGCCTTCGAGTTCATCATGCAGTTCCCGCACCATCTGCGGGATGTTCATGAGAACGCCGCGTGACCGGATCACAGTGAAATCAGGACCGTATCCGAGGGTCACCACAGGATCGTCATGTCCCTGACAGAGCCGGTCATGGATCTCGCCTGAGGTCTTTCCGGGCGGCGGGAACGTGAACTTGTGCGCAAAGTGCTCAAGATCGATCACGTTTAAGGATGCCCCGTTCGGCAGTCTCTGCGTGCGCACGTGCGGCATGCACACAGTCAACTGATCCTCAATCGCGCCCCTCGCCTGCTCGCACAGCAGTTTCAC
>CBDAFH010000019.1:0-2114 GCA_965195165.1 uncultured ANME-2 cluster archaeon
GACCGCACCGGGGCGACGTCAATGACCGGGCATCCAAACAGCCTGAGTTGTCCCCAATTTGGGTACAACTGAAATTGCAATCACCGGATGGCAAGCATCCGCAACAGACTTTCGCAACCACCGAAAGCCACATCATACGAACCGGAACCGCTACCACACCACCCCTGCACCAGACCGCACCCAACTACAAGACGGCAGTTCCAGATGGCGGCAGGCTGGCGCCCAAAAACGCCCCAAGGGATACGCGAAAGCCCGTCCCTTTCGCTGCGCAGGAGTCCTCGGACGACACGAGCGATTCTGGCGGAGGCATCCGAAAGCGCACCCGGACTCTGGGATGACCCGATCGATGATCCGGGACTGGAACGATTTGTCTGATTGGGCGGGACAAGTGTTCTCGATTCCGATCCCCTCATTCGTAGTCCGTTGACAGAACTGATAGCGAAAAACTCTTGAGAGGTTCACTCGGCAACGTACGGTCAAGTGGGATGAGACCTTATCGGTGATGATACGCCGGTACCGGCATACCACTACATGCAAGTTCTCGGATGCGAGGATCGATCCGGCAGACTCGCAGAAAAGTTGTGCATGATGCGACTCGTGTTTTATTCCCCACACATTAATATTTCCGATATATCTTGCTTCTGTGCCCTGTTTCCATAACCATGATCAGCAGGCGATCCTCTGTTAGGTCCATGATCGCCCGGTATTCGCAGGCGCTGTGGGTATAGAGCGGATGGCGTTTCGTCCCTTTGATCTTCTTGACATGAGCGTAGGGGTCATCCCTGATACCATTGATCGATAGAATGATCCTCTGCGCAACATCTAATGGCAGATTTTTGAGATCCTTTCTCGCTTTTGCGGTATAGTTGACCTTGTAGCTCATAGCAGGTCAAACTCTTTCATGATCTCTTCTTCGGAGTGCAGGCGCCCCTGTTTGATGTCTTCAAGTGCCTCTTCGATGCCCCGTATCGCCTCATCACTCAGTGGATCACAATCGATCGCCAGATCTGTCAACCGTGCAACGACTGAATTATATGATTCACGAGGGTGGCGTTTCAGATTCGTCAGCAGGTCCTTCACTCTGGGTTCTATGCAGATCGTTGTGGTAGCTGCCATATAGGATGCTATAGATTCCTATATGTTATAATACTATCCGGTTCCCTGACCCCAGTCACAAGAACCCCTTGCAGAGACGCCTCTCGTCGGTCATGACATTGCCCGGTTCCCGAGGACTATTGTATCCGATGTGGTGCCGCATGATGTTATCGGTGCGATGTTGCGATCTGACGCTTGTTACGGGGACAGCGGTCGTCAACGGGACAATTGAGCCGATACTCGAGATGGTTGAGGCGAAGGCGGTCTTTTATGGGATCCGCATCGCAGGGGTTGCCCGGCTGCCGGGTCTCGAGAGGTTCTGTCCGCGATTTCGACGTGAGGAGTGTATTTCTGTTGAGTCTGGTATTTTATAAAATTTGTACTAAAATAATCCATAAGGTTTATTTGGGATTGCGTTTCGAGTTAGTGTGTATGGAGCGCAGAGAACCTCACCATAATCGACACACAGTTTCACTTTTGACTGACCATACCGTTGTCTCGCCGAAGGTAAGCCGAACGCGATTGTGTGCGATGTACAGGCTCTGTGCTTAAGTGCGGGGTTTGGCGACTTATGTGATGAATAGAGAAATAGGGTTGGAAAATGGAAAAATTCGATAAAATCGCTTTAGGTAGTATCTTAGTAGTCCTCCTATCAGAGATATTCTTTTCCTTAATGGGATTTCATACGTCATCGGTTAAGCCCACCATTCGCTCCTGAAACGGTGTCGGTTGACATGCGGATCAAGCGCATGACTCGAATAAACATCAATAAAAGTTTCGAGCGATATTTCGATTCCACAGTAGCGCGATATGAGTTTAAGCTGATCACTGGCGTTTTCTGCGAAGATCGTGCTCCAGCGCAATTGCGTGTACCGCACTATCTTAGTTGCAGGGTTCTGGCTACGCACTATTGAGTAGATTCTTCTGCTTACAAGGAGCGTGAGTATAGCAATCCAAATATACGCTTCTATTATGTCGGGATTTTTGGTATTTATAACATCCATGGCATATCTGCTCTT
>CBDAFH010000020.1:0-3941 GCA_965195165.1 uncultured ANME-2 cluster archaeon
TAGAATGCATCGTCATCAGGTAGAATCTCGTATCTGGCTTTTTTCATCGCTGTATGAGCGTATTTCAGATAGTGTCCCATCCTTATTTATCTCCTGTAATTTGTACTTGGGTTTATTTTTTGGCTATCCAGATCGATACAAACGGAGAGTTTTAATCATTGTTCCCGATAGATGCCGCCACACGACGCTCATTAATGCTTTCGCACGATTGCATCACACCTAACTTTTATCCACAGAATCGCAATTATCGTGCGTTCATATCCTTAATCCCCTCAACAGCCAGCGTGCATTTGTAAACATCCGGTTCACCTGTCGATTTAGTTTTGATCCTCTACAATCTCGATCTTTCTCGGCAGCCCTTCCCTCGCGCCAACCGCGCCTATGCATTTCATGGCAACCCAGTTTCCGAGATGCCCACACGCACCGAGCGGCTCATCCATCAGCAGCCCATACAGAAACCCGGCACAGAACGCATCCCCGGCACCGGTCGTATCAACGGCCCTCGCAGAAAACCCCGGAATGGACACCTCTGCATCCGGTGTTCGGATGTAGCATCCATCTCCACCAAGCGTCACCGCAACGATCTCTGCTCCCACCTCATTTAACACTCCCGCGCCCTTTCTGTAGCCGGATCCTGTAAGCAGCTCTATTTCATCACGGTTCAGGAAGATGACCCGCGTCTTTGAGATGATTCCCCGGAGTGCATCAAGCCCTCTCCTGACATAGAGCATCCCGGGCGCAAAGGAGATCTCGGCTTTCGACCGATCGGGAATCTCGCTCTGCACATCGATCACGGTTTCGCCGACAAAGGAAGATAGGTGCAGGTATCTCGCGCTGTTTACATAGGATGGGTGATCTAACGTCAATGAGAGTGCATCGTTCACACCGGGATGCACATACATCGAGCGCTCGCCGCTGAGGTCAACAAGCACGATCGCGCTGCCGGTTCTGCCCGGGGCGACCGCGATCTCTTGCGTGTCCACACCTTCCTTCACCATCTCAGAGCGCAGGTATGCGCCATCGGCATCGTCACCAACCCTTCCGATGAACCCTGTTTTTATGCCGAGTCTGGCGAGAGCCGCGATGGTGTTCGCAGCAGAGCCGCCCGGCTGCTCGCTCGCAGAATCGATCCCGATCTCCTCTCCTGCCGCCCCGATCCGCTCGACGAGGTAGAGTTTGTCGATATTCAGTGCGCCGATGCCGATGATCTCAACCATTCGCCGCCTCCGTAGTTCTGGTGCTCATGCGATTATAATTGTCACTGCGGGCAACCGATCCTTTGAGTCTGTTGAGCAGTGAATGGGGGTAAACAGCGTAATTGAGATCGGTCATGCGTTGTTGAGCGCAACCATCATATTATGCAAGTATGCCTCAGCCCCGCCGCGCGGATATCCTCCAAGACGGTGTATTTCCGTACCGTCCGATCTGAGAAAAACGATTGCGGGCACCCCGCCGGTGGGATTGTATCTTGCAGCAAGGTCGCGGCGTTTATCGGCATTGAATTTTATACACACGAACTGATCTGCCAGATCGATCACGTCCGGGTCTGTGTAAATAACCCGGTCCAGTTCCTTGCACCATGGACACCGATCAGTGTACACGTCGATCATCACGGGCTTGTTCTGCTCCTGCGCAATCTTCATCCCTTCCTCATACGAATACCAGGTAATCCCGGTTCCCGGCTCTGCCGACGACTGCGACGGGGGGGCAGAGTCGATACATGCACTTATGAGACATGCGACAAGCGCAACAAGCGCTACCGATGCAAGCATTCTTCTATTCTTCATGCGATCACTTCTGCTACATTTGCAGGTCACTTCCATTAACCTTATCCATGCAGAACCCACATGTACTCGCAAACGAAACTGGCGAGGCAGAAGATGAACACGCATGGAATGGACGAAAAAACCATCGGATCGATACTCCACGATCTGAAAAGCAAAGATACACCTTACGAACGTGTTTTAAGTTCGATGTGCACCTATCCGCACCCGGTTGCAGTGGCGGCTCACCAGCAGTTCATCGAGACAAATCTCGGCGATCCCGGGCTCTTTGCCGGAACTGCAGAGGTCGAGCACGAGGTGATGCGGATGATGGGCACGCTCTTTGGAAACCCAGATGCGCACGGATACATCACAACAGGCGGCACCGAATCGAATATCCAGGCTATACATGCGATCAAAACTGCGCGCAAAATCCGCGAGCCAAACATCATCGTTCCGGCGTCAGCGCACTTCTCGTTCGACAAGGTTGCTGACATCCTTGGGATTGAGGTGCGGAAAGCAGACCTCGACCCGGAGTTCAGAGCCGATATCTCATCGGTTGAGGATTTGATCGATGGAAACACGATCGGGTTAGTTGGAATTGCAGGAACCACGGAATTCGGGCAGATAGATCCGATAAGGGAACTTTCCGATCTTGCATTATCAAAAAACATATTTATGCACGTCGATGCCGCATTCGGGGGGTTTGTGATCCCGTTTCTTACCGAGAAGTATGAATTCGATTTCGCACTTCCCGGCGTCACATCGATCGGTGCCGACCCGCACAAGATGGGATTCGCAACGATACCATCGGGAGGGGTTCTGTTTCGGGATTCCTCCTACCTGGACCGGCTATCTGTGGATACTCCGTATTTGACGGTTAATTCCCAGCAGACGCTTTCAGGTACGAGAAGCGGGGCATCGGCTGCATCTGCGTATGCGGTCTTCAAGCATCTCGGAAGGACTGGCTACGAGAGGATCGTGCAGAGGTGTATGGAACTCACATACGAACTGGTTGCGAGGGCTCGCGAATCCGGAATCGAGCCGCTCATCGATCCAGTGACGAACGTGTTGGTGCTCGATGTGCCTGATGCGGATTCTGTGCGCAGCGTTATGAAGACGCGCGGATGGGGCGTGTCGATCACGCGCGACCCGCGTGCGCTGCGTCTGGTGATCATGCCGCACATCTCCCGCGAGAACCTGAACCTGTTTGCAGACGACCTTGCCGATGTTGTGAGATGAACGAGTGCGAACTGATCGATGATCTGATCCGGTACTTAAGCGGAGAACTTGTGGATTTTTCAGGATACGAGGTCGACCTATCCAGTCTCACCGACTTTGAGCGAAGCGTCCTCTGCGAGACAAGAAAAATCGAGTACGGCTCGGTTGTCACGTACTCCGAACTTGCCACAAAGATCGGAAAGCCGAACGCAGCGCGGGCAGTCGGGAACGCGCTTTCGAAGAATCCCGCGCCGATCGTGATTCCGTGCCACCGGGTGGTTTCAAAAGGCGGGATCGGCGGGTATGCATTCGGCGTCGAAGCGAAGCGGCGTCTGCTGAAGCTCGAAAACCAGAACCACAGGGACGCTGCTGCTACTCAGTCCGATCCATAAGCTGCGACCAGCTCATACCAAAGCGCGAGAGATACACGCTTCCAAGTGTCAGTGTCACCGAGTTCTTGACTATGTGATCGAGCACGGCAGCGGCAAAACCGATAGCCGGATCGATTCCGCCGAGACTGAATATAGCAGTCAGCGCCAGCTCATAAGTCCCTATGGCACCCGGTGTGATCGGAAAGATCTTTGTGAGATTTCCGACAGCGATCGCAAGAAATACGATCGGGACCGTTGAGAGCGATGCGGTTCCTGAAAATGCGCTTAGTACCACAAAGCAGGTGAGGATGTCGAAGAGCCAGACCGAGAGTGAACTTGAAAAGACGATTGCAAAGGCGCGTGGGTTTGTGGACACAACCGCGATCTCCCTGATGAAACGGGCGGCAACACCGCCAATCGTTGTACGGAGTTTCAGGAACAGAACCAGAAGCCCAAATACTGCCACTATGGCAAGTCCTGCGATCGTGATGACATCTGTGATCCACCGGTAGATCGGAAGAGCACACGTCTGAACTCCAGTCACATGTCAGAATCTCGTATGCCGTCTTCTGCTTGAAAAAAAAAA
>CBDAFH010000021.1:0-4111 GCA_965195165.1 uncultured ANME-2 cluster archaeon
TAGACACAACTGCTATGATCGCCACTATGGCTATCAATCTTGCTATATTTCCTCTTTTCATGTCATTTCCCCCTTACAGGTTTTGTTTCATTGGTACCCACACACAATGCGCCTCACAAGGCACTGATCCCACCAATCGAGTACAGAGTCCACGTATGTATGTGTTGTACTTTTATTGGTCGCTATGATACTTAAACCCGACACCGATCAAAGTTACCGAGGAGGCGTGATTGTCATGGCAGAAGTAACACTTACACCGAAAGGCGAGATCGGTATCATGGTTGAGGCAGAGGTGATCATACCTGACACCTTTGCAGGGAAGAGCGCAAGTGAGATTGGAGACCTGCTCGTGTGGCAGGGTCCGAAAGAACTCCCCTTGTCCAATTTCTTTGATGTTAATGGCGATGGCGGCAAAACGCCTGAGGAGACGTCGATTGTCATCAACGGAGACGTACCAAGAGTCAAGCGGATCGGAAACGAGATGACCGCAGGCAAGATCACGATAAATGGCTCTGCTGGCATGCACGTAGGTTCCGAGATGAGTGGCGGCGAGATCACTGTCAATGGTGATGCCAATGCGTGGGCAGGAATGGAGATGAAGGGCGGACTCCTGCACATAACAGGAAATGCAAAGGACCATGCGGGCTGCGCTTACCGCGGAAGCTGGCACGGGATGACTGGCGGCAGACTCGTTATCGACGGCGACGCTGATAGCCAGGTTGGCGGCGGCATGAGTGGCGGCGAGATCGAGGTTCTGGGAAGCGTCCAGAACTTCTGCGGAATCCGCCAAAACGGCGGTCTGATCGTCATTCGTGGCGATGCTGTACGCGGCGTTGGGGCTGAGATGACCGGCGGCACGATCGTTGTCGGCGGTAGCATCACAAACTTCCTGGCAGGGTTTGAGCAGGTGGGATCGGAAAGCGACCTTGCGCTTGACGGCGTTACGTGCCCGGGCGAGTTCCTGAAGTTCAGCGGCGATAACGCGATCGTTGCGTGGACAAAGGGTACCCTGTATGCGTCAAAGAACGCAAATGAGGGACTGTGAGGCTCGGAGGTGACAAGAGATGGAAGCATTACTAAATACTGGCGGAACGATTGATGAGGGCAGGCTTGCCAAGGGCGGCAGCAAGATAACTGAGGACTATATGCTCGAGTGTGCGGTCTGCTGGATCGCTCCTGAGGACTTTGATGCGATGGGCAGTCCTGAGAAGGTGCTCGTGACAAGGCGGGACGGCAAATATTCGGTTCCGGTCTTTACGAAGCGCACCGACTCTGTACGACCCGGTCACGTCTTTATGCCACGAGCGATCTGGGCAAACGTGGTCGTAGAGCCGGATACGTTCTCAACAGGATCGCCGCGGTACAAGGGAAGCAAGGTGACTTCCTCCCCGCTCTGAAGAGCGAGGCATCCTGCGTTGGATCCTTCTTCTCTTCGGTGGGGGCTTCCTGATTCATCATGGCTGCTCATGCAACCATCTCCACAGGCTTAAAATCCGCACAGTCCGTGCGTACTCTGTTCTCAATGTTGATTGCGGCGTTGTGATCGCGACCGATGACGTTGCCACAGTTAGAGCACCGATATGCCCTCTGTGACAGCGGCATCGGCTGGATGTTACCACAAACCGAACATTCTTTTGATGTATTCCTTGGGTTAACCAGTTTTACGGCGCCACCAGCTTCTTCCGCTTTGTAGGTCGTGTAATTGATTAACATTCCCCAAGATGCATCGTAAATTGATCTTGCAAGATGATGGTTCTTCACCATGTTTTTGATCTGCAAGTCCTCAAATATGATTAGATTGTAGCTGTCGGCAAGTATGCGGCTTGTTTTGTGAAGGCAATCCTTCCGGATATTCCTGACTTTGCGATATATCCCGGAAAGTACAACTTTTTGTTTGCCGCGGTTGCTCGATCCCTTCTTCTTTCGCGACAGGTGTCTCTGTGCTCTCCGGAGCTTGCTGTCGTACTTATCGAGAGTTCTCGGGTTCTCGATCTCTGTACCATCTGACAGGGTTGCGAGAGTCGTGATTCCGACATCCACACCAACCGAAGTTTTAATTTCTTTTGGTTCCACGTCAGGGAGCTCTACGCTGAAGGATGCATACCACTGATCTCCATCGCGCTTGATCGTACATGTCTTTACCTTGCCTTCGATCTCTCGATGCTGGAAGATTCTTATCGCTCCGATCTTCGAGAAATGGAGTTTACCGTCTTCGATCTTATATCCGACACCACAATGATCTGGATATGTGAAGCTATCGTATCTTCCGTAGCCTTTGAACCGCGGATAGCCGGGTTCCTCTCCGGTTTTGACGCGACGGAAGAAGTTTTGGAATGCCTTGTCCACCCGATGAAGCACGTTCTGGAGTATATGCGCGTAAACTCCCTGGTAATCCCTATACTTGAGCCCTCTGTGCTGATCATAGAACGATAATCCACAGTTGCAGTCTTCATACGCGATCTTCCTGTCATGCAGCATGTCGTTGTAGAGGTGCCGGCAAACCGACAGGATGTGAAGTAGCTTTATGGTCTGCTTCCGCGTCGGATAGATTCGAAATTGGTATGCCTTTCGCATGTTAGTAATGATGATGATGGTATTCTAATTAAGTCTTTCAATTCACAGTGGAGAGGCGGGGGCGGGCTTACTCCGCATTAAAATACGGGGCTTGCGCTGCCCCCTGCGCCCCCGATACTGTCACAGTCGAACCGACCACTGACGAGGTGCTCTCAACCGAAGACGTGGTTCTGAAAGTGTATGCGAAAGGAGGCGACTGATATGTTTACCAAGAATGTTGTATGTCCGGTCTGCGGAGGATCGTGCGATGATATCCAGGTGGAGCTTGGAGATGGCGAGATCACTGTCAGGAATGCATGTAAGATGGGCAACGCCAAGTTCCAGGAGGTCGTTAGCTCCCACCGGCTGAGAGACCCCCTGATAAAGGAGAACGGCGAACTTACGAAGGCTGACTGGAATGACGCAATCACGAGAGCCGCTGAGATACTAACAGAGGCAGATCGCCCCCTCCTCTTCCTTGGAAGCGAGACCTCGTGTGAGGCTCAGGAGATCGGACTGCACATCGGGGAGTACCTCGGTGCCGCAGTGGACTCGAACGGGGGCGATCTGCCACGGTCCGACTGTGATGGGAATCCAGGAGTCAGGCATCGTCGGTGCGACTGCGGGACAGTCGAAGAACAGGACGAATCTCTCCATATACTGGGGATGCAACGCTCTTGAGTCGATGCCGAGGCACATGTCCAGGTACGGCATATTCCCGAGAGGCTACTGGACCAAACGCGGCAGGTTCGACCGGACTGTTATCTGTGTTGATCCGAGGAAGACGCCGACAGCGGAGGCATCAGATCTTCATGTGCAGCTAAGCCCCAACAGCGACTACGAGCTATTTAACGCACTCCCAACCATATTAAACGGAAAAGAACCGCATCCGTCGGTTGCAGGGGTTACTGGTGTTCCAGTCTCTGTCATGAAAGAGATGGTTGAGATGATGAAGGCGAGTAACTTCGGAACCGTCTACGTGGGACTCGGCGTTGGCTCGTCGTACGGCAAGCACAGAAACGTTGAGGCGGCATTGAATCTCATAAAGGAACTGAACAACCACACGAAGTTCTCGATAGGTGCGCTTCGGGGTCACTGCAACGTCGCGGGCTTTAACCAGATCGCATCCTACCTGTACGGCTACCCGTTCGGTCTCGACTTTGCACGGGGCTACCCGAGGTTCAATCCTGGCGAGTACACGATGGTGGACGTGCTGCGAGACCGCGATGTGGACGCGGCGTTCGTGATGTGTGCTGATCTTGTCTGCCACATCCCCGCGGACCCTGCAACGTATCTATGTGAGATACCGCTCGTATGCCTCGATATTGCGCCGTGCCCGACGACGATTGCGTCTGATGTGGTGCTGCCTGGTGTTATCGATGCGATGGAGTGTTCAGGAACGTTCTACCGGCTGGACAACGTGCCGGTCACAACGAAAGGGTTCACTGACTCGCCGTTTTCGTTTACGAAGAGTAACGAAGACACGATGCAGCAGCTGTTTGCGAAGATCAAGAAGATGGCTTGAAGTGTAGTACAGGTCGATGTGGGCGAGTTACAA
>CBDAFH010000022.1:0-7704 GCA_965195165.1 uncultured ANME-2 cluster archaeon
TACTTTGAATCAACGTACACACTATATAACTCTTCGCATCAGACCCCCACACCACACCCAGCGCCACCCGCACGCATCTTTTTATCCAATTGCCGCCAACACCAGAGTCATGGGAATGACCATCGCTGAAAAGATCCTTGCAGCACACGCGGGCAAAGATAGCGTATCGCCAAAAGAGATCGTGGACGCAAAGATCGATTATGTCATGGTAAACGACGTGACCGGGCTTCCTGCGTTCGAGGTCTTCGAAGAGTTCGATGCCAACCCGATCCTTGAGAAGACGGTGCTGATCCAGGACCATTATGTGCCGAACAAGGATGTGGCATCGGCAGAGCAGGCAAAGTCGATGCGCGAGTTTGCCAGAAGATATGGGATCGAGAACCATTTCGATGTCGGCAGGAGCGGCGTCTGCCACCAGATCATGATCGAAGAGGGATTTGCAGCACCAGGGCGGCTGATCGTGGGCGCAGACTCGCATACGTGCAGTTACGGCGCACTCGGCGCACTTTCGACAGGTATCGGCTCATCAGAAGCCGCATCCGCAATGGCGACAGGAGAACTGTGGTTCAAGGTTCCTGAGACGCAGAAGTTCGTCGTTGACGGAGAACTTGGCAAATACGTGATGGGAAAGGACATTATTCTTCACATTATCGGGGATATCGGAGTTTCCGGTTCTCTTTACAAGTCGATGGAGTTTTACGGCCCTGCAATCGAGTCGCTCCATCTATCGGACAGGATCACGATCTCGAATATGGCGATCGAGGCAGGCGCAAAGTGTGGGATTATCCCGCCAGATAAGGCGGTCTTCGATTACCTCAAGAACCGTGTCATCGGCGAGTATTCGCCGGTTTACGCAGACGAGGATGCGGAATATGAGGATACGTTCGAATATGATGCTTCCGAGATCGTACCACTGGTCGCAACGCCGCATCTTCCTGAGAACGTGACTCCGGCATCAGAAATCGATGTGCAGATCGATCAGGCGTATCTCGGGTCGTGCACCAATGGCAGGATCGAGGACCTGCGTGCGGCAGCCGCGGTGCTCAAGGGGAAGAGTGTGCACCCGGATGTCAGGATGATCGTGGTTCCGGCAAGCAAAAGCGTTTTTGAGCAGGCTATGCGAGAAGGGCTTCTCAAAGTATTCATGGATGCGGATGCTTATGTCGCAGGACCGACGTGCGGTGCATGTCTCGGCGGTTACATGGGCGTGCTTGCAGGGGGTGAGCGGTGCGTCAGCAGCACGAACCGCAACTTCATCGGCCGGATGGGGCATCCGGATTCAGAGGTCTATCTTGCGAATCCGGCAGTGGTTGCAGCAAGCGCGATTACCGGGCGGATAACCGATCCCGGAGATCTTTTGGAGGGGTGACTGCGATGGAAAAATATATCAAAGGCAGAGTATGGCGATTTTCAGAGAACGTGGACACCGATCAGATCATTCCAGCGATATATCTCGTGACCGGTGACAAGCATGAACTTGCAAAGCACGCATTCGAGAACGTGAGACCGGACTTTGCAAAGGAGGTCTCAGATGGTGACATCATCGTTGCCGGACCCAATTTCGGCAGCGGATCCTCTCGGGAACATGCGCCCCGCGCTCTACTTGGAGCTGGGATCTGTTGCGTGATTGCGCCAAGTTTCGCACGGATATTTTACAGGAACAGCATCAACATCGGGCTGCCGCTTGTCGAGTGCGACGTCGATGCAGCGGATGGCGACGTTCTTGCGATCGACTTTGAGGACGGGAAGATCGTGAATACAAATACCAGCGCGGGATACACTTTCCCCTCGCTTCCTGATTTTCTGGTAGATCTGCTCGATGTCGGGCTTATCGAGAATACGAAGAGGAAACTTAAGGGCAAATGAACAGATGGTAGGACATTCCTATCGTCTTTCAATCTCTTTTAAGATCTCTTTAGGGGCTGTGTATTTTATCTTATATCCGATATCCTTGAAATGTCAGTCACAAGTAACGAAAGTACACGCAGACCATAAATTTTCATGTAGATGCACCAAGTGATGTCAAAATCGTGGATGCTATTAGTTTAAGGACTTCCAAATCTTTGGTGAATTCAGTCCCCTGATGGAGAGCATCTTTAACCTTTTTCACAAATCCAATTACTTCATCCTTCGAGGATTCGCCTGCTTCAAGCTTGTTAATCTTTGTTTTTTCATAAAAATCAGGAGCCAATGCATCAATCTGCATCAACAACGCTGCAATCATTTGCGAAACACCAGCATCAACACCTGCTACGATGACCACTGGTGCAGTTCTAACTCTTTCAAGTGCATGGACTTTCGCCTGCTCTTCCCGATATTTCGCTGCAACATTTATAAGTAGTTTTCTAGTTTTAACAAGCTCTTGTTTCGTTTTTCTCTCCAAAATTGCTTTATCGATTAAATCCGAATCTGTTAGGATTTCCATAGAGATTTTTGAGGCTTCTTCACCCTTATTTTCCATCAACGCTTTCTCTAAAGTATATTTAAGTGGAGAAATAGTAACAATACTGAGGATGGTATCGATATCTTCCTGATTTAATCCAAGTTCGTAAGTAACAAGAGTTGCATACTGTTCCAAGGTAAGGGCACTTCGAGGGAAAATCATATGTTCCATCAACGCTTTCACAATATCCTCTCGTCTCTTATCATCAAATTCTACGTTGCTGAAAACGAGCAATGTGTTAAGCCAATAACGAGGATGGATTGAGTACCCATAAGGACGCTTAAATCGATCAACGACGAATTGGTTGATAACATTAAGAGCATTATCAAAACTTAAAATCCAAGGACTGTCGAAAGCCCGTGGTTGTTCTGTATTTCTAAAATGAGTTAGCAACTTAAATAAATATAGATCATGATTCAATGCTTTACTTTCTCGCTCTTTTCCCATTGTTTGAAGCATCACAGGATATATTTGCTCGATATATTCCATGACTTCTTTATTTGGATTGATATCCAAAATTTCTAAATAATCAATATCATATTTAATCTTAATAAAATTCTTATAATTAGACATTTCTGTATGATAATCAGACCAGTTGCGGTCATCGCGCTTTAAAAAATCAAGTATTAATTGATTGTCAGTTGGGTTTGAAGGTTTAAATCGACTTGCTTTCATTATATAGTCGGCTGATTGTAATAAGCCATGGTATTCTGATGCGGTAAGATGTGTATAGCAAACATCAAATCCAATTTTTCGTGAGAGTTCAATTGTTGACTTCGCAAGACTGTGAGTTGTATCGGTTTTGCACATTAAAGAAATGATCGTGTTTGTATCGAGTATGAGCAATCCACCATCCCCAATATTGCAAGTCTCTCTGGTCAGAATCTTACCACGTTTTAACAGATCGTATGCAATCGCACCGCGATAAGCGTGAAATATAAAATCAGTAATATTATTTTCTCCGCTTCCAAGGTATTTGAAAAATGGAGAAAGGAATTTTTGTTGAGGCTCGATACCTTCAGATTTTACGATCTGTTCGAAATGTGCTTTTGTTTCATCTTGGTTTAAAACATCGATTTGAATCTCATTAACTTCCTGTTGCTCTGAAAATATGTGAACAATCTGCCACATGCATTTTATAAAAGCATCTTTAAAATTTTTGTTGAGATATAGGTCAAAATCCTTTACCTCTGTTTTCAAAACTTCTGCAAATTTCCTGTAACAGTTATCGAGAAGTGGTGAGATGGATTCTTGTTCAGGCTTCTTCAGTAGTTCATATTCACCTTGGGCAGTTCGTTTTAAGAACTCTCCTTTTGTAAGATCTTCGAGTATTTTAACAAGTAATTCATCTGGGAAGTCCTCAAAATTAAAATCTTCAATTATTTCTCTTTTCAAATTTTCAAGGCTTATGCGATCATATTTTTCCTTTTTAAATAAAATTTTTTTAACTATTAATTCATGCAACTCATAGCGATGATCAATCAGGTCACCCCTAACCAGTGGAAATATTTCGATGAGATTTTCGACTTCCATAATCGACACCTTCTACTTCAGGCTCGATTATGATTAACACTTTTAAGTATATAATTGTAATCCAAAGGTGAGGTGAAAGTGAAACCATAGCGAAAAAACCAAAGTCACGACATTAGGCACATCCACAGCCATACACAATCAACAAACACCAAAGTCACAATTCATACCAGTCTCTCATCCACCACTTATGCAAGCATCAACTTTTTCGGAAAAGGGTTACGCGATGGGTGTGTTTGAAACATACTATAACGAAACCGTGAAAGAGAGAAAACAAAAATGAAAGACCCTGTCAACAACTTCGAAATTCCCCCGGAATGGATAAAGCACGCTACTATCCCTGAAGACGAACTGAGCGCAGGCATAACAAGCGGGCGGCTCGTGCTGCTTGCTGACGGCTCGGTGTTGCGGAGGGGGTATACTACAGGAACGACTGCGGCAGCAGCGGCAAAGGCGGCTGTGCTATCGCTCAAACGCACGATCGAGCGCGTTACCGTCCTGACCCCGGCTGGAATCGAGGTGACGCTACCGGTCTCATCCTCAGGCGGCAGGGCGTCTGCGATCAAGGACTGCGGGGATCACGGGTTCGATGTCACAGGCGGGATCGAGATCGTGGCAGAAGCGCATGAATCGGGCGGTGCTGACATGGACGATGGCATCTCGATTGTTGCAGGCAGGGGCATCGGGGTTAAGAGGGGTGTTCCTGCGATCAATCCGGCGCCGATGAAGCAGATACGCACCGCAATCGCAGAAGCTGTACGCGAGATTAGCATTTCCGGTGCAGACGTTCTGATCTCTGTTCCGAAAGGCGAGGAGATCGCTCTTGAGACGCTGAACAGCAGGGTCGGGGTCACCTGCGGGATATCGATACTCGGGACAACAGGTTTTGTCGAGCCGTGGAACGAGCACCTGCTCGAGACGAAGCATGAACTGATACAGCAGGCAGAGCGGGTGGTGCTGACCACAGGACGCCTCGGCATGAGATACTCGAATATGCTGTTTCCGGATCACACGGTTGTCATGGTGGGAAACAGGATTCCAGAAGGACTCAATGCTGCAAAGGATAAAAGCGAAGTGATCGTCTGCGGACTTCCCGGACTGATCCTGAAATGGATCGATCCTGATGTATTGCGCGGATCAGGCAGTCTCACAACCCAGGAATTGATCGACCGGAACCCGGATGACGCACGGATCGACCGGACGCTTGCCGCTGCAAAAAAAGATGCTCCGGGTGTACGCATCGTTCTCTTAAACCATGACGGCTCGATACTACGAGATTATACACCCTAAAACCGGATATCAGCGTCCCTACCCCCCCTCGATATCGGTCGGTCTACGATTTGTATAGTACCATCGACAGAGTGATCGCTAAGATAACATTGGCTACACACAGCGCCATTATCAGCAGGTATAAGACAGGCACATTCAGCGAAAAGACGTCGCGCCATCTGATCCGCGTCAGATCGCCCCAACTTGCAGCGAATACGGTTTCAGGCACCGTTTCTTCGATATTCTCCAGTTCTATGACTGCATTCACCGATGTTTCGAGAATCTTTTCGGTCTGCGGGTCAAATATGCCGGATCTCGCCAGATAAACCGAAACAGACGCCATCCGCTGGATATCGTTGTTCACGCCCCGCAACATCTTCACGAATCTACCGAACATATCGTGCGACATGGCTTCCTTCATGTCATCGAAGACGACCGCACATCTGCCAAATTCCCCGATTGCGTTGTAGATCGAACGGAGCATGTAGTCATAGTCTGCCGAGTCCGAGCAGTGGATCACATCGTTGCTGCTGTCGGTTCCACCGCTGATCATATCAATAAACAGCATGTTATCGGTCAATTTGTAAACCTTTGAGTCGTATCTGGACTGGAGCGCTCTGACGGCATCTGGATGATGTTTGTAGCATACCCAGATCACGCCCTCGACAGGATTGTTCAGGCACACCTGATAAACCGTTTCGTAGAGCTCCTTCTCCTTATGTCCCTACAACAGCACGCTCCCATGAGCGAATATGTCCTCGAATGATTCCATTGTTTAACCCCTGCTTAATTATCTGGCGTTCATGTAATAAATATATAACCTCTGCCCTCTTGCACCCTCCGGGTTGACGGCCCCAAACGGACAGAAGTGTTATATACAAATCTGTGTTAATTAGCTAAAAACAGGTATATATCACGGCTTGAAACATGACTCCCACCCCATTCCTCCTGATCGGCAACAGCGTCCATAATCAGGACCTGTACTATGCGACCCGGTTCCTTGCGCCCGATCAATTTTTATATTTGAGATCAGGAGACAAGGAGATCCTCATGGTACCGGAGATGGAACTCGGTCGCGCCCGCAAGGAATCTCGGATTAGCGATATCCGTACGACATCGGATTACAGCGTAATCGAGAAACTGAAACGGTACGGGCGAGACCGCGCACAATCCCGGGTCATATCAGAACTGCTGCACGGCGAGGGCGTAACCGAAGTCACTGTCCCGCATAACTTCCCGGTATTCCTTGCAGACGAACTGAGAGGTGACGGATTCAAGATCACCCCTGTACAGAGTCCGATCAGAAAATTGCGATCCGTAAAGACCAGAGATGAGATCGAATGGATCAAAAAGGCACAGATCTGCTGCGAATCTGCCATGCACAGCGCAATAGATCGGATACGAAGAGCAGGGATCAGAAGAGGCATCCTGACAGACCCGGACTCTGGCCAGCCATTGACATCCGAGCAGGTCAGGACGGCGATCGAACGCACCCTTATCGACTGCGGCTGCGAATCAGAAGGGACGATCGTTGCATGCGGGAAGGGTGCAGCCGATCCGCACAACGCGGGCAGAGGCGCACTGCGGGTAGACGAGAGCATCGTGATCGATATATTTCCCCGCCTTAAAATGGAGCGGTACTACGCGGATATGACCCGCACGGTTGCGCGAGGCAGCCCATCGCGGGCGCTATCCGAGATGTATGATGCCGTGCTGGATGCGCAGACCGCCGCGCTTGGGGTGGTGCGGGCAGGAGTATCTGGAGAGGCGGTTCATGATGCAGCGTGCTGCGTCTTTGAGGATGCCGGGTACCGGGAACTCTTCATCCACTCGACAGGGCACGGAGTCGGGCTGGACATCCATGAGGAACCGCATATAGGCGCCGGCGGCGAGATGCTCAAAGCCGGGAACGTGATCACCGTCGAGCCCGGGCTGTATGATCCTGAGATCGGTGGCATCCGGATCGAGGATCTGGTTGTGGTCACAGGATCAGGGTGCGAGAATCTTACCACGATTGGGAAGGGTTTTTTGGTCTGATTCACCCTGAAACATACCCCCAAGTTGCGGCCTGAAAAGACCTCCGCGGTCGCCCTGTTCATGTCTTTGATCACAAATCCCGCATTCCAGCTCCCCCGCGCATTCTTTTGCCGGAGGGTAATTGACTGGAATGGGATGTTGTGATGCCCTGGTACGGTCAAACTACAATTCTACCATCTCAGCCGCCGCCTGCAGGATCATGAGAGCGTCGAGCGAAGTGACGCGGTTGTCGCCACTGATGTCCGCGGCGGCAAGCGTTGCGGCATCGCACGAGGCAGAACCGTCCGTGCCAAAGAGCAGAGATCCATGAAAGACGCTTACTGATATGCCACCACCATAACCCCTCTATCTCGGCTGCTTCTGCTCGGGAAGCACAGGAAGCGGCATCGTGTTGATCAGCACCGGCGTTTCGATCTCCTTTGCCC
>CBDAFH010000023.1:0-13475 GCA_965195165.1 uncultured ANME-2 cluster archaeon
TGCAATCGGTGTTCCATTAATCGTCGGGATCGTGCTCGGCAAGGTTGCGCTCGGCGGGTTCCTGATCGGGATCATCGTTGTCGGACTCTTGATGGCGCTATTTATGTCAAACAGCGGTGCCGCGTGGGACAACGCCAAGAAGCTCATTGAAGACGGTGCGCATGGCGGCAAAGGCTCTGAGGCTCACAAGGCAGCGGTCGTCGGCGATACGGTCGGCGATCCGTTCAAGGACACGTCGGGACCTGCGCTAAATCCGCTCATTAAGGTGGTCAACATCATCGCGATACTATTCGCCGCGATGTTTGGGACCGGGCTTCTGTTCGGAGGATAAATCCTCTGAACTGTCTTTTTTTTCCAGAAGGGAAACCGTGTCGAGAACCTTGGAAGGTTTATATATCACTCCGTAAGCGCAATGGAATTCCAACATTTCAGAACGTCGTTTTAAAGGATGGTATTGTTCACGCGGAATGATTTTATGCCTTCGTTGCTGTTCGCTACACTCACAGTCACGAATGTATGTGGTTAGTTGGCTATGAATGATCCGGACAGTGTTTGATGCATAAAGCGATCAATGCGCTGCCTGCACACATAATCATTTGAGGTGTCAATAACCAAAATCAAGAGGCATTTCGGTCTCCTGCAAGAAATCGACCCCCAATATTGCTTCAACCCCTTCATCATCGATATCATCTGTCCCAAACGGCTTGTCAGAAACGCCAACAGTCATTATGATCTCAACCCCGCCCCACAGTTCCCTGATCGTTACATCGGCATACTTTCCTTCCAATATGGTATCTGAAGCACAGATCGCCTTGAAAAGCCCGTATAAGTCAGAATTAACTTTACCTGCCAACCGTTCGCTAATCACAGTTTCGTCAGCACCAGTATCTATAATTGCGACAGTTGTGGCTTTCCGATCACCATATTCAATCTCAACCGGTCGGTAAATCCTTCCCATGTTTGCCACCACTCATTATCCATAATATTCTATTTCTTCTTTTATAGTTATGCAGATCGCCCCGGACGCCAACAAAATCCCCTTCCGTGAATATATCGAGTTGGTCTCTGTATAATTCCTTCAATCGGGATATTACACCCCCTCTTCGCTCTTTGTCCACTTCGTATTTGATCTCCTTGATCTCAATCGTTCTCATTACCATGGTGGATTCTTCGTCTATCTGGTATATAGGAGTTGCTATCTGACTGTACACGGATCGAAGAAGATCAAGCCGCTTGATCGTTCCAAAATGGATGAGCGGGGTGGAATCGCTTACAGTGATCATCCAAGATCCTCTTCGAGCTCTTCCATTCCGTATCTCAGATATACGCCCCTCTCACCAAGCTCCTCAAGAGTTTTTCGCACGGGGGCGTCCATTATGGCAGCAGCTTCCCGCAGCGTTATCCCCCCCTCTTTGTACCTTAACTCCGAATGAATAGGGAATAGATATCATCCAAATATCCTATAACGTACTCTTTTTCGCAAATCAAACAAACATAAGCACCGATACCTTTATCATAACCTATCCCCCATATACCGAATATGGAACAATGGGCCAGAGAATGGCTGAAGGAACAGAGAGACCAGGGTGTGAAATGTCTTGAAGTAAAGACGCAGGGGGAAAATCACTACGTCTACCATTCAACCACTTACTGGGATAAAGAACTCAAAAAACCAAGAAAAACCTCAAAATATCTTGGAAAACTCGATCCTGATAAGGGGTTGATCAAGTCCGGCGAAAGACAGCTTTCCAACATCCGAAACATCACAGAATATGGCAACTCGATGCTGCTGCACGAGATGATGAAAGATCTCAAGCCCCTATTGAGAGAAGGCTTTCCTGACTGCTGGAAGGAGATTTATGCTCTTGCCGTGGTGCGTGTCACAGGCAATGTACCGTTAAAACGAGTAAAAGATGCGTGGGAGAAACTCTATGATGCAGAGGATATCAAACCACATCTAAACACGAAGAGTCTCTCAAAAGTACTCCATAACGTGGGCGTAAACCGGGCTGGTCAGAATATAATCTTCAATGAACTTTTAGACCTTAGTAAACAGCTTGTTTACGATCTAAGCTCAGTTTTCTCGCGTTCTGTGAACATCAGTCAGGCTGAGAGGGGTTACAACAAGGACAAGATACAGGTGCCCCAGATCAACCTCGCGCTCCTTTGCAGTGCTGACTCGGGACTGCCAACGATGATACGATCACTGCCTGGTAGCGTGAAGGATATATCAACCCTGTATCACTCAATATGCGAGCTCAATCTCAGTGGAAAGATACTCGTCCTCGATCGAGGTTTCTTCTCTAAAGACGTTGTAAAGTTCCTGGGTGGTAAGCACATCTCTTATGTGCTCCCGACAAGGCGAAATAGCCATCTCTATGATACGCGCATCCACCTCAACGGACATCTCTACTACCACGACCGCCTGATTCGGTGTGGGAAGCGGAAGCATGACAACTTCTTCCTCTACTTATTTGAGGACCATGACCTCATGCTGGAAGAGCGCAAAACTCTGTACAGGAAACTGGATGATGATAAGATCGACAAGAAGGAGCTCCAAGAGCGGATGAAGAAGGCAGGGAAGATCCTGATCCTCTCAAATCTGGATGTTGGTGGGAATGAGATTTATGAGCTCTACAAGGGACGTGAAACTGTTGAAAAGATGTTTGATACATACAAAACTGTGCTTGAGGCTGATAAAATATATCTACAGGATGATGAGAGTGTCTTTGGGCACGTGTTCATATCGTTTCTATCCCTCTACATCCACTGTAAATTGGAGCAGATCCTGAAGAAGGGTGAGTTGAATCGCAAGATGACCCCGGTTGATCTGTTATTTAAGTATGGTAAGGTCTACCATGTCGATCTGGGGGATCGTGGTATGGTGACTGAGGTTCCAAAGAAGGTCATGGATCTGGATGAGGGACTTGGGTTGGACATATTCCCTAAAGTGGTACGGAGTTAAGGTTACAGATAAAAGGAGGAAAGTATGGAACTGATCAAAGAGATGGAAAGTTGTTTGCCCATTCCTGCCTATCCGTCCAAAGAATTACGGCGGATTCTTCGCAAAACTTGGAAAGATATTGACATAAACACGGAATTAGAGATAAACGCAGTATTTGATTCCGGAGATGCCGGGGGTATCGTTTGCACGATAATTGAGGAAAACGGTCAGGTATTTATTACTTCGCTAACCCATCTCAGAATAAAGCCAGTCCATCCTTTAAGTGATAAGATATCGGCTTATCAAAAACAGAGGATAAAAAGGATTTCAAAACCAGGAAGACTTTAAATCGCATGATGTGTTTTGTGGTCTTGTACATCAGATATAACAGAACGTCAACCCCGCCCCAACCCAATCCGGAGGTAACTTCATGGAAACAACAACATTAGGGCGATATATCGTAGCCGACCCCACCATCTGCCACGGCGAGCCGACCTTCCGCGGCACACGCATCATGATTGCAGACATGCGGGAACAGGTTGAAAGCGGCGTGGCATGGGGTGCAATTGTCGAAGTCGTTCGAATGGCACGTGAGGCGAGGGTCACTTATGCGCCCAGATTAGTTCAGGAGATAAAAATCTCATGAATGCACACCTGAGGACCCCACACACATGAAACTAAACCGACCACGAGGCACCCGCGATTTCACCCCCGCGGAAACAGAGAAGCGCAGATACATTGAGAACCGAATGCGAGGAACCGCAGAGAAATGGGGCTACGAGGAAGTAAAGACCCCCACATTCGAGCATTCCGAACTCTTCACGATCAAATCAGGCGAAGCGATCCTCGGAGAACTCTATGCATTCAAAGACAAAGGCGGCAGAGAGATCGCGCTCCGCCCTGAACTGACTGCACCAGTTCTGCGCATGTACGTAAACGAGATGTCGGTATCGCCAAAGCCGATCCGGCTCTACTACTTCGAGAACTGCTTTCGGTACGAACGCCCGCAGAAAGGAAGATTCAGGGAGTTCTGGCAGTTTGGCGTCGAGCTTATCGGAAGTAACCGCGCTGAAGCGGAAGCAGAGGCAATCGCACTTGCAGCCGCAATAGTATCTGACATTGGACTTGAGGCTGATCTTCGCATCGGGCATCTCGGCGTCGTTCGCGGAGTGCTTAATGACCTTGATGCAGAAATGCAGGCAGATGCGATGCGGCTGATGGACAAGAAAGACATAGACAGTCTTGAGACGCTGCTTGCGGATCATCCGGATGTGAAAGAGCGATTGCTCCCCTTAATCGATGCTGATCTCGATCGGGCGCGATCGATCGTCGGCGATACGGTTGCGCTCGGAGAGCTACGAGATGCCCTCACTGTGCTGGATCACTACGACGTCCGTTACGAGGTCGATTTCGGGATCGTGAGGGGGCTTGATTACTACACTGGCATGGTCTTTGAGATGTACGCGGCAGGACTCGGCGCACAGAACCAGATCTGTGGCGGCGGCACATACCGGCTTGCACAGCTCTTCGGCGGGGCAGAGACGCCGTCGTGCGGTTTTGCGATCGGGTTTGACCGTGTGCTTGAGGTCTGCGAAGCCGAGCCGCCGCATGAGCCGCGGGTAGTGGTCGTCTACCTGCCGGATGTGGTAGAGGACGCAATCCGGGTTGCAGGCAGGCTGCGGGCGGATGGGGGCGTGCGCACCACAATTGATATTAGCGGCAGGAAATTCGGGCAGCAACTGAAACACGCTGATGCGATCGGTGCCGATTACGCTGTGATCGTCGGCGCGAAGGAGGTTGAGGCGAGCATGGTCACACTGCGGGATATGCAGACCGGAGAGCAGGAGATGATCGGGCTTGATGACGCGGTCCTGCGGATCGCAAGCTGCCGAGAGGGAGGGGATCAACCGATAAGTCGCGGTGGATCAGCGTTTCTCGACCTTCCGTAGAAAAGGTGTACTTACACGAGTATTGTGTGGATATCCACATGTAAAACCACGAGATTACACAAGATCAACACAGAAATCTTGTGGAGAGCTACGCCGCTGCTTCGCAGACTGTGTAATCTTGTGGTTCCTACAACATATTACTCGAAGCACATCCGAAAAAGTGAAGAGTCACACAAACATCCCGTGCGGCTCGTTCTTCTCCTCTTTCGCCAACTTATCAAGCGCATACCTGAAATCATCCATCGAGACTTCGTGCTGCTTGTTGCGTATCGCATTCATGCCAGCTTCGGTGACGAGGATCTTTAAGTCTGCGCCGGTTGCGGCATCGGTTTCCGCGGTAATGGTCGCAAGATCGACATCATCGGCAAGCGACATGTTCTTCGTGTGGATCGAAAGAATCTGGAGCCGTCCGGCTTCGTTTGGCGCAGGAATCTCTATCACCCGGTCAAACCTGCCCGGGCGCAGCAGTGCAGGATCTAAGAGATCGATCCGGTTGGTTGCTGCCATCACCCGCACATTGCCCCGCTCCCCAAAGCCGTCCAGTTCTGTCAGGATCTGGGTCATGGTGCGGTTCACCTCTGCAGAGCCCACAGTGCCATCGTGCGTGCGACGGGCGCCGACGGCATCGACCTCATCGACGAAGAGGATGGTCGGCGCCTTCTCCCGCGCAAGCTGGAAGACATCCCGGACGAGGCGGGCGCCCTCGCCGATGAACTTGTGCACCAGTTCTGACCCTGACATCTTGATGAAGGTGGCATCGGCATGGTGCGCCACCGCCTTCGCAAGCAGGGTCTTTCCTGTGCCGGGCGGACCGTACAGGAGCACGCCGCGCGGCGGCTCAACCCCGACGGTCTCGAAGAGTTCCGGCGACGTTAGCGGCAGTTCCACAGTCTCCTTGACCTCCTGAATCTGGCTATCGAGCCCGCCGATCTTTTCGTATTCGGCGTCCGGGTCATCGATCACCTCCATGATCAGTGCACGCTCATCGATCGTGCCTGAGAGGACGCGTATTATCTGCAGGTCGTTATTAACAGCAACACGCATCCCGACCTCCAGTTTCTTATCATACTCGACAAGCAACTCCTGATTGTTTCCGTGTTGCCTGATGAGTGCCTCATGGTCCCGCACCTCGAGAACACTTGCGATGAAAAGCGGCGGTTTTGTGGAGTCCTCGATTCGTTGATTGAGTGCTATTACCTGTTTCTGGAGACTTTCGTTCGCAACCATCAGATCGAGCAACCGTGCCTGGTACTCGCTGTTCTGCATCCGGAGCGTTGCGATCTGGTCGTGCAGCGATGTCATCGTGTTCATCAGATCGGCAGCACTGGAATCGATCCGGTCGATTGGTCTCGATGGTGCCTCTATTGGTACTTCTACTTCCGCGGTCTCTGCCATAACTATAAAAAGGGAGTCTCGGGATATAAAGATTGCAGTTGTAGAGGGGGTCAAGTCAATTCCTTCGGCAATGTTAACGCATTCGAGAAGAACTGCGTCGGAGCGATTAAACGCATAACAGGGATCTACGAGATACGATACGGTATCGGATGTTATCTGATCTCGCCAGATGCGTTAATTCCGTAATGCGACCCTGTAGGATGCATCGATCGGTTGCACAGTCCACCTAAAAAGGCGGCATGTTCGGATCACAGCGCAGATCCAATGGTACCCAACACCACATCCGCGATCATCGCTGCAAAGATCACTGCACGGTACCACGATGCCTGCAAAAACAGCCGTCCCCCCCTCTCTGGCAGAGGGTTTCGCACAAAGTCCGCTGCCTGCAAAAGCATCCAGATTCCGGCAAGGATTGCGCCTGTGAAGTAGATCAGCCCGAGATGCGGGTACGCGACATACCCGATGGCAAGCGAGAAGAGAACGCCGCATGTCCAGCATACCATCACAAACTTCGATGTCGCGGGAACGCCGAAGGTCACAGGAAACGTCGGAGCACCCCGGAGCCGGTCGCCCTCGACATCCCTTGCCACGCCGGATAAAGTAAACCCCCAGTCTGTGACACAGATCATTGCGCCGAAGAATATCGCAGGGAGCGGCAGCAGCACACCATCATTGTGCGCGTACGAGTGTACCAAGCCGAGATCCAGCACTCCGGCAGGATCGAATGCGAGCCACACCCCGATCGGCACGAGTCCGTACGCGAATCCGACCGGAAGAAAACTTAAGAAAGTGGCGCGTTTTACGATGGCAGAGTATATGCTGATCGCGAGGGTCGCGATGATGAGCGCCACGAGGGATTCGGGATTTAAGTAAAGCGCAACCGATGCCGCAACGACGAAGAGAAGAAAGGCATACAAAAGCCCCTGACGCCGTGTAACACGCTCGGAAGCGAGAGGGCGGTCTGGCAGGTTGATCTTGTCGATGTCGATGTCGCAGCAGTCATTGAAGACATACGTGCTGGTGATTGCGCAGTATCCGCCGATGACCGCCAGTACGAATGGAAAAATCGGCGGGAGACCTCCTGTAAGCAGATAAGTGGCGAGAAGTGCGCTTGCTGCAGGAAGCGCAAGATCCATCGCAGCGATTTCAGGTCTGAGCAGTTTGATGTATGCACCGGTTGATGCCATGCGCACACTCACAGCACCAGTCTGCTCCGGATCACCTCATCAGAGAGCCCTGCCTCCCTGCCGCGCACGATCATCCTGATGTTGTCGACCTCGTTTCTCTTGGAGAGGATGTAATCCATGATCGGGACGATCGACAGCGGGTAGTAGTGCGAGGTTCGTGCAGCGTATTCGAGCCAGTACTTCTCAAGACCGATCTCAACACCGATCAACGAGTCCATATCCTCGGTCACAATGCCTGTGAAGAGGTCGTCCCAGTACGGATAGTCCCGAAGCGATGCTGTGAATTCATTGAAAGGTAGTCCGGTCAGTTTGATAAGCGCGATCGTGTTTAACTTAAGCCCACCCGGAATCAGCATATCGATGATCCGCTCCCGCTCAACCCCTGCTTTTGCGGACCTAAAGAGCGTCTTTAAATTCTTCATATCGACCTCTGTCCTGATCATCTCTGAAAATATGCGGTGGCTCTTCGTCTTTGGCTTGCGCACAGCTTCGATCTCGGTTAATTTTTCGTAGTAGAATTTGTCAAGCGCATTCTCGAAGTGATCCAGTTCTTCTTCCGAATATCCCTCGAGCGGATAATTTTGGCTTAACATCTCGGTGATCTCTGGCACATTCTTCTGCACGATCATCGTCAGGTCGTGATAGCCAAACTGCCCTGCTGAGACCACGGATTCGAGGATTTCCTCATCGGTCGCTCCATATTTCTTTCCCCTGAGGATAGTCTTGATGTTCCAGACATCCCACCATCTGAGATACTCGGAGATCAGTTGGTGCGACTCTCCTGCCGATATGGTGAGCAGTTTTCTGTACGTCAGCGCAAGATTCTGATTCAGGGCATGTTCGATCAGATTGACGCCATCATACCTCTGCACAAGTTCGTCGACATCTGCCTTGTACTCGGAGTCCTCGATGAACCGTGTGATCTCTGCGACCTCCATCTTCATCAGTCTCGGATAAACCTCTTTTGGCAGCAGCTTACTCTTCATCGCTCGCACTCTTGCGCATAGGTACGCGTAACTTTTGGTGCCCTGTTTCCGTTTCCACGGTGTCTTCAGCATATATTCACCTGTGTGCCTACAAATGATTCCGGATCGATATATATCTTTCGATTTGCCGGGACTGCCCCGAGCCGCTGCTGTTGTTGCTGTCGGTACTTCGGTTGGGAGAGATCGCACCCCCATATCCGGGGCACGTCACGCAACCGCGGTTCCAGCCGGAACCTCGCGCTCTGGCACGAGCAGGATTGCGCCGTCAGAGTCGCCTGCAAGGATCATGCCCCGTGATTCGACGCCGAATAACTTGGCTGGCTGCATGTTTGCAAGCACCACAACCTGCCGTCCAACCAGATCACCAGGTTTATGAGTCTCTGCGATGCCGGCAACGATCTGCCGATCCCGGTTCTCGCCAAGATCGACAAGCAGTTTCAGAAGTTTCTTCGATTTCTTGATGGGTTCGGCGGAAACGATCGTGCCGATGCGGATGTCCAGTTCTGAAAACTCTTCGAAAGTGACGTGTTTCTTCTTTACTGCCTTGCGGACACGTTCCTCGAGAATCTCTTCCATCTCCTGTATCGTTGCATCCTCAATCTTTGCAAAGAGCATCGCAGGCGTCGGTATCGGCTGCCCGACCGCAATCTCGGATGTCGCTTCATCATACGAAGCACCATCAAGCCCCGCGCCCATGCCGACCTGATCCCATGCGGCAGATGCTGTCACCGGCATCACCGGCTCAAGGAGTACAGCAAGTGCCTTCACGATCTGGAGGCAGTTCCTGACGACCTTCCCTGCACCGTGCGCGTCCGTCTTTATCAGTTGCCACGGCTCGTTTGACTGGAAATAGACATTGCCAAACGCGGCAAGGTTCATCGCAGCATCGATGCCGCGTTTAAACTCGTATTCATTAAACGCCGCGATCACAGCATCCCTCGCATCCGCAATCTTCTCCGTGACCTCGGGATCGATATCCCCATCAGGAACCGTGCCGAAGTTCTTGTGCGCGAAGAGCAGTGTGCGGTAGACGAAATTGCCAAGCGTCCCAACGAGTTCGTTGTTCACCTTCTCCTGAAAGACCTTCCACGAGAAGTTCAGTTCCTTCGTGTGCGAGGTGTAGCTTGCAAGATAGTACCGCAGCAGGTCGGGATGGAAGCCCTTGTCGAGATAATCGTCGTTTACCCAGACAACGTACCCCCGGCTCTTCGAAAACGTCTTATCCCCGATCTTAACCATTCCTGATGCAACAACCGCTCTTGGAAGCGTGTATCCCGCGCCCTTGAGGATTGCGGGCCAGAAGATGCAGTGGTGGTAGATGATGTCTCCGCCGATGAAATGGATGATATCGGTATCTCCGCCCGGGTTCATCCAGTATTTCTTCCAGTCTACACCGTGCTCGTCTGCCCACCCCTCTGTAAACGAGATATAGCCGATCGGCGCGTCCACCCAGACATAGACCACCAGATCCTCGTGATCAGGAAACCTGACCCCCCATTCGAGATTTCTGGTGATGCACCAGTCATGCAGTTCCCCCTCGACCCATCCCTTTGCATAATTCCTTGCATTCGATGTGCCTTCAAGTTTGTCAAGATAGTCCGAAAGAAAATCTTTGAATTCTGATAATCTGAAAAAGAAGTGCTCTTGCACCCGGTATTCCGCTCTGCTCCTGCATATCTTACATAACGGCTCAAGAATCTCCCCGGGCTCAAGGTGCTTGCCGCAACCCTGATCGCACTCATCGCCCCGCGCCACGGCGCCGCAGTCGGGGCACACGCCTTCGACATACCGGTCAGGTAAAAATCGGTTGCATGTCGGACAGTATGCGAGTTCGATACTCTGCGAAAAGACATAACCATTCGCAATCAGCGTATTCACAATCTCTGTGGTGCGGTTGTGGTTCGTCTCGGATTCAGTGTTTCCGAATTTGTCGAATATGATATTTAGTGACTTGAAAGTCTCATCAAAATGATCGTGATACTTTTGTACGAGTTCTGCCGGCGTTACGCCGAGTTCCTCTGCATTGATTACGATCGGCGTGCCGTGCGCATCGGATCCGCATACAAACACTGTATCCGTCCCCTGTTTCCGGAGCGACCGCACGAACAGGTCGGCTGGGATGTACGTCCTGAGATGCCCGATATGCGCGGGTCCGTTCGCATACGGCAGTCCGCATGTGACGAGTGTTCTTCTCTGCATCGAGTACTGGTTTTTGGGCGTGGATGATATATTCCTTATGGTCGTGCCTTGATGCGATGTGCAAGCGGCGCGCCATACGACACATCCTCAAGTTCCACCGCCTTCTGCCACAGATGCACGCAGTCGCACGTAATCTTGGGATTCTCGAGATCAGAGATATCTTGCGTTAGCGAGAACCGGTTGATCGCATCGGCGGCGTCACGATCGCATCTGCCGCAGTTGTGAGGTCCGTACCTCGAACCCGCGCCGACCGGATCGGACGTGATGATCAGGTCGGGATTCTCTCTCTTCGCGTCCCGAAGCACGGCTATCGCACTCCAGAGCCATGGCGGGCGGTACTCGCCGCGCCTCTGGAGTTTCGATACAAACGTCCCTCTCTGGACGTTGCAGAGGTTAATCGAGACTGCCTCGGCATATCCTGATACATCGCGCACTGACCTGACCATGTCCCGGATCGCAGCGCCTTCGGACAGGAACGGAGGCTTTAGAAGCAGATACGCCTTGACAGTCGCATCATACTGGTGTGCGATCTCGCTTGCACGGATAAAATCCTCAAACAAGAATCCTTTGTTGATGCAGACCTCCCTGATCTCATCGCTGCTCGTCTCGACCCCGATCGCAATCTCAAAGTCCTTCAGGATCGTCTCTTTGCAGGCAGCAACTGTCCTTTGTGTCACAAATTCGGGTCTCGTCTCGACAAGCACCTTTGAAACATCGGGATCACTCTCAAGTTCATCGAGAATCGTTGATCTCACGTCAGGCGGCACTTCGGATGCGTCGAGAAAACTGCCTGATGTGAATATCTTCACCATGAACTTCCCATCCGGGCGGCGGGCAAGCGCATCACGGAACTGTGCGACCAGATTCTCAGGCGACGGCGGCACGGTTGCGCTGTCGCTTGCAAAACCGCACATCGTGCATTCCTCCCCGCCCCGGCTCCGGTAGCAGCCATGCGTCCTGAGGATCATGGTCAGCGAGGGGATCACACCATCAGGTAGCCGATCTGTCGAAGTCCATGCAGCAACCGGCTTATCCGGCGAATATACTTTCTTTTTCATTTGATTTAATGGATTGATGGGGGCTGTTGCACGCTGGTGCCGAAAGTCCTCCCGCTGCCGAGTGAGTTTGTGTAGGGTGTGTTCCGCTCTGTTATGTATGTATCGCGGAAAACTCCGCATCGAGATTGCGGTTTTGCTGCTGACTGGTCATATCCGAAGTGCTGGCACTGGCGCAGCCAAACCGAATGCGAAAACGCGATGTACCGGATCTGTACTTATGTGCGGGGTTGAGTGACTGTGAAATGGGAAATTTATGCTCGGTAATTCGATAGGAATTCTAAACAATATTTGTCGAATCTTGAATAGGTGCACTTTTAAATGATTATAAGTTCATTGGATACTATTATGCGAAAGAAAAGAAACGAGTAATTTTGGAAAATCTGAGCAATATAGATAGAGTGTAAATCGATATATAATAAACAGATGAATAAGATATTTAAGATTTCTATATTATGAATCGAAAAAAGCAACAATCCGATTTAATCTATAAGTTAGGCCTATCATTCGGCCCTTTGCAAGAGATTGCCAATCATCCTGAGAGATTTAATACATATTCGCGTTCCAGAATAGGCGCGAAGTTTTTTGCGGAAATCCCAAAATTTGAAAGCGAGGTGAATTCTTTCGCCCGTGGCGAACCTGGACACGATTACAGAATAGAATGGCGTAATCTTCATTCAGCATTTCATGCTTTAAACTCTGGCATAGAGGAACATCTCGAAAATCCGGTAGCTCTCAAAGCCTTGCTTGAAGAAAAGTCAGAGGCAATAATAAATGGAATATTAGCAATACCAGTCCCTACCGAATCACTCATCCTTGAAGCTTACACTCCTTTCTCCACATATTGTATCATGAAAGATTTATGTCAAACCGTGGCTGAGAGACTGATATGGGTGGATAGGTACCTCGATGCCAGCGTATTCTATAGGTATTTGCGTGATATTCATATTAATGTAGAAGTCACTTTGCTTACTTGGCCTGAGACAAAGCGCAATTCGAAGGATTTCTCTCAGTTTGTAGAAGCTTCCAAACTCTATGCCGCTGAGCGAGGGCCCGATAATTATAAGTTAATAGCTCACGAAGAAATTCATGATCGGTGGCTCTGTTGCGATGAACAGATTTATGTGCTTGGTGGTTCTATCAAAGACGCCAGCATAAAAAATTACTTCACGCTATCCAAGGTGGACCCAACTAAGGAGAATTTTATTAAAATAGATCAATTAATCAGCACGGGCGAAGAAATAAACGACTCGCCATAGTTTAAAAATAGTCAGTCCACAGGTACTATACATATATCTCCGTTCCCCCAAGTGCTTCTCACCTCTCAAAGCTCGAAGATATTATTTTGAATTGGTGACAACCAGAGGATATAATAACATTTATTCTGTTTATTCCTCTGCCATCTCCCTTAAATCGCTTATTTGCGCCTGAATCAAAACAAAGAATCAAGCAATCCGATGGCAATATAACTCCTGAGCATCAACCCTGATGCCTCCTGCTTCCAGCGGGAGGTCCGTGACTAATACCTAAGTCTCGTTTCTTCCACCCGACGCTATCGAATATCTGATAACACGGAAGTCAGAACCAAAGCGCCAGAGACATCCCCGACTGATGATAAAGTATATATCCCTTGATCCTCCAGATGTTACAAAATCGAACACGATAACATAGGTGAATTATTTGGATGAAGAAAACAACGGACAAAATGAGATAACGTACGAGCCGATTGTGCCGCTCGAGGAGTATCTTGCGGCTGGAAT
>CBDAFH010000024.1:0-6317 GCA_965195165.1 uncultured ANME-2 cluster archaeon
GATTGAAGGTCTGGAATACAAACCCGATCTCGCCGCGAAGATGCGTGAGTTCATCGTTAGAGAGTTTGTTCACGACATTTCCGAGAACGCGGATCTCTCCTTCGGTAGGAGGATCACGGCAACCGATCAGGTTCGCAAGCGTGCTCTTGCCTGAGCCCGATTGACCCATGATCGCAAGAAACTCGCCGCGCCGGACCGAGAGATCGATGCCGTGGAGTACCGGCACTTCCATCTCGCCGATGTGGTAACTCTTTCTGACGTCTCTGATCTCCACGGCTGGAGTTTCATCCTGCCGCGGTTCGTTGTTGTGGTGGTTGTTGTGGTTGTTCATGTTGTTTACCTTCTTTTGTTCAGACTTGTCGATCGATCGACTTGTCTGATTGTATGGGTGCAAGCAATAGTACTTAAACCTTTCGATTAATCGAAAGACTTTATGATGAGATGTGAGTCCTCATAATAGGCGCATAAATATCGCAATTGGTGACCATCGGCTACTCACCCAATTCTGAATTTATCTCGCCGAGAACCAAATTATTTATGACATATACACCAATTGAGATTTCATGGAACCCAATGTCAGAAAACGATTCTTCCGGAAACCGGAAGCTCTTGAGGATCGATTGACGTTCATAGAGGATCACTTCACCCCGATAGATGGGCTTGAAGAGAATCGGCTGCTCAGAAAAGCTCTTTACAAGGAGGATCAGAAACTTGCACGCATAAGGATAGCGGCATGATCGTTCCTTGTATATCCATAATAGAGGTTATAAGGCATGGGAATGTTTGATACGGTCCATCTTGATCGAGCATACACCTGTCCGGGATGCCAGGGAACGATACATTCTGTCCAGGTTAAGGCGTTTGAGAATCAATTGGAGACGTTTCGTACGAAGGATTGCACCGGTCACGCAGAGGAGGTGCGGATCATAAAGGAAGAACTCTTCTGCGACAGATGTCGGGAGGATATCGGGAAGAGCATCTATATCGTTGAGGGCAAGGGTATTCTGCTGGGAATAACCGATAGCCTCGGGGAAGCACAGAGGCTTTTGAACGACCTGAATCAGGAGAAGCTTGTTTTATGGTATCATGACCTCTATCAGAGGTATATCGCAGAGCGGAGAGAGAAGCATTCATATCAAAGGTTCCTGGAAGATCTTAGGGAATGGTATGGAGAACGGCTGTATGAATATGTGGAAACCGATTCTACCACCGAACTCAGGTTTATCTGGAATTCAAGACACCTCATGGGAACTCTAAGTCCAGTGGAGTCAATTGAAAGGTTTATGACCTATAAGAAGATGATAAAAATACTGGATGAGCTCCGGGAGGAAGGTTATGAGATCCTTGATATCTATTATGCTGAAGAGATCGATTCAGGGGAGGATGAATGGTCTGTTGATGTCTATCAGGATGAGATCAATGAACGCGGTCATCTGAACTGGACATGGACGGTGATGAGCAGGAAGCAGCTGGCAGTTGATCGCGAGGAGGGGAGTGATCTGCCAGAGTGGGTGATTGTGGTCGAAGAACCGTTCTCAGACGCTGTGGTCTGCAAAGCCATAGAACGGTGGTTATTGGGCAGGGGCTATGATTTAGGGGTGAGAATGGTTACGCTCGAAGAAGCAGGAGGTTCCGGACTGATCAGGAAATTGAGGGAGATGGACATCGAATCAGAGATGGAGTGGGGTGTTTCCATCAAAGATATGGAGAAGGAACTTGAGGAAGCGGAAGATAGGAGATTGTCGGATTTCATAGAGAGGGGGGCGGATAAGAGAAAGGTTTTCTACTACGAAGGGTTTTATGGTTCGCTTGTTCCAGATGTCGAATCTGATAGGTTACTGGGAAGGATTGAAGGAATCGCACAGGATATCGTCTATGAGGGGAAGACGGTTGGTGCGTGTGAGCAGAGGTTTCGGGAGGCTATTTCCGAGTACAAAAAGGGATGAGGTGTCAGGCGTCCGATATCCAGATTTTTTTCTGTTATTTATTCGACATAATGTGTTTCCAATAACTTCGGATAAATATGGAACTCATTGCTGTCTGCACAATGCGAAATGCAAAGCATCTCCGAAGGCAGATGTAATACGATAGAATGATAAAATCAGTACAAATCTTTTTATGAGGGGTGGGGGTTGGAAAAAAATAGAATCAGGTTGGATCTGACAAATTCCCCCTCATTTCCACAAACCTTTTTTGATATCAAATGGATAATCTAAAATAACAATGGTATGTAGCTACTACACGTGGTTGTCTGAGTGGCATTTGTTTAACTGGGACGATGTCCCAGGAAATGATAGCGAATCGCTTCTAATATTCCTCAGAGATTGTCTCGACATTAAGTGGGCGGAACGCGCAAAAATCCTCAAATCTGCTGATGGCAAAACTGTTCACGTTATCGAGAATGAAAACTCAGCCGAAATAACGATCGATGAGGGGACGGAAAAAGCAACCCTGCAAATCAGTGATGGCAGAACCCATGATCTAAAGGTCATAAGAAGGGATGGCAAGATAGACCTACACTTTGAGGAGGAGTGGGGATGTCCCCTTGATGCACTCCCGGGAGAAAAGCACTGCTACTGGCACAAGGAGGAAGATGAAAAAGTGCCAACAGAAGAACAGTTAGAAGAGCTAAAGGAAAAAAAGATTTTGGGTGTTTACTTAAAAAAAGCATACCTGGAGGGGGCACATCTCCAGGGAGCATACTTGCTGCGGGCAGAACTCCAGGAAGCATACCTGTTACGGACAGAACTTCAGAGAGCGGACTTGGAAGCTGCAAATCTCCAAGGAACAAACATGGGTGAGGCAAATCTTAAAGAGGCAGGCTTAAAATGGGCAGAATTGCAGAAAGCAGACTTGAAGATGGCAAACCTTCAGGAAGCAAATTTACATGAGGCGAACCTTCAGGGAGCAGACTTAGGGATGGTGGAACTTCAGAGAGCTAATTTTTACGGCGCAAAGTTTACGTCCAAAACAGATTTGGACGACTCAGTTTTGATTGGTGCTAATCTCTTCCATTCCTACTTTGACGAGGCAAAGAGCTTCAGAAATGCAACGGTGTTTCAGAATGAAGGTGATAAGGAAATTAACGAGATTGTGGGGGACGTCCTTGGTAGCTGGTTTACCCGGATTCTTGAGAAAGGCAATAAATATCAAGTAAAAATAATTTCAAAATTGACGTTTTTTAATATTGCCAAAGTCTTAAAGAAAAAATTATGTAGCCCTTTGTTTCTGAAACCATCTGTCTTGGACATGGGAACGATTGAGAATAAAGCATCCGGTGTTGCTGCGAAACTTCATGGAAAGGGATTGATTAGATATGCTGGAAATGGCGATAGAATTATTTTTTTCGACTGGTCATCCGGATGTGTCATCAAAAATCCGGAAAACTGCTGGCGGCTTGAAGGAAGTCTCATCAGAGTCGAGGAACTCACAGACCTCCTCCTCAAAGACGATGAGATTCAGTCCGAGTTCCTCTACAGGGAAAGCCGCGCCCATCTCTACGAAGCGTCTTACGAGGTCTACAACAACCTCTACAACTTCTACATCGCAAACGGCAGGCTCGACCAAGCCGCGCATGTCCACTACCGGAGAGGTGAGGCACACAGAAAACTCAGATGGGCGAGAGGTGGACTTAAGAGCAGGGCGAGGTCGATCTTTGATTTACTGATCCTGCGTACTTTGACCGAATATGGTGACAAGATTTCCCGCCCCATCTTCATTTCAGGTCTTGTCATCGGCTTATTTGCCTTCCTTTTCTGGATCTCTGACGGCATCGTCAAAAACGTAAGCGGCGAGCCTGTAACGCCCGACTGGGTAGACTACCTGTACCACAGCATCACAACCTTCACAAGCCTTGGATACTCCAATATCCAGCCCAATCTGGCAGCAGGGCACCTGCCTCAGGTATTGGTGGCAGCAGAGTCCGGCTTGGGGGTTCTGATGATGGCACTCATCATCTTCGTTGTCACCTATCAGGTATCGCGTTAGATGGATATTTGCAAATGTCAACACCCACTTACGCTTAACCACAACTTACTGCGGAGTCCCTTGAAAATACACTTCCTCGTACGGCTGGACGACCACAAAGCCTTCTCCTCTGAATGCCATCTGCAGCGATTCACCGTTTCCATGTCCAACAAGCGTCTTTAGTGAGACGTCTGTTTTTATATCGGGGATCAGGTCTCCAGACTATGCCACAGTGGCATTGGGGTCTGTAAACACTGGTTGATCCGGTGTCACTTTGAGTGTCAGTGGCGTAGTGTGTGGTAATGGCAACCATGCCGGTCCCTTCAAGTTTCACATTGAAGAGTCCGCCTACTATAATTCCGGCAACCTTTTTCAGCAGTTTAATGTCCCACTGGATCGAATCTTCGAATGCGATCAGATCGTTGCCGTTGACATATATCGACTGATTATCAAGATTGATTATGGAGATCTTCTTGCCTTCATCAGCCAAATGCACTTTTCCCGCACCTTCTACCTTTGTTAGACTCACGCCTTCTCTGGTAACCGTTTTTTTGACCATTTTATGCCCGAGCTAGATTGATCCGTGCTCGATTGCGATCTGGTACTCCGGAATGGCGGATCGGTGCTGCACGGTGTCGACGTTCCTGTCCTCTATATGTAGCAGTGCTCTCTTCAGGATGTGCGCGAACGGGCGTTCATCCAGTTGCTGTTCGTTGTGGTTGTGGGGGTTGTGGTTGTTCATGTTGTTCACTTCCTTTATTCAGACTTGTCGATTAATAGACGTATCTGATTGTATGCGTGTAAGTAATAGTACTTAAACCTTCCGATTGATCGAGAGGTTTTATGATGAAACGCAGAACTTCACAGCACAATCACAAACGTACTTCCACGCCCAACCCCACTCTCAGCCCGGATGCTTCCGCCATACCCCTCATGATTCTCTTGCATATCGTGCATATCCACAGGTTCAACTTGGCTTTCAAAGAAACCTGAAATACTCCCGATTCAGCCCCAACACCAATAGCATCGACTCCTCCAACCCCATTCAGATGGACTCAAATCGCTTGGCGATCTCGTCCGCAATCACGTCCCTGTTATCCTTCGTCACCGCGATCAGATCGAACTCTGCCCTGATCCGTTCTGCCAGAGGATGACCCGATCGCTGGTGAAGCACGACAAGCATATCCATATCAGACGCCAGTGCCTCTTCCACTATCCGAATAAACCTCTGCGACGTAAGTTCCATCGGCGCGATCTCATCGATCACGATCAGATCAGTACCAATCGCACTCAAAATCGCGCTTACCCCGATCCGGTCCAGATCATGCAGATTGACATGGTACTTCCCGACCCGGGGTCCATCTCCCCGGATGTGGGCAAGCACGCCCTTTACGCCGGTCTGCAGGTCGAGCAGTTCAAACCCGACCCGCCTGCCCCTGCTATCACCTCCCTCACCATCCCCTTCTGTGAGGTCAGAGCAGATCATGCCGCCGGCGCTTCTGCCCAGACGATTGACCACAGCCCTGCAGACCGTCGTCTTCCCGACCCCGGGATTGCCCGTGATCGCTACACGCGTCTGCATCACTTAGATTCCGGATACCAGATCCATGAGTGCTGCCTTCGGGTCGGGCGCACGCACGATCCCGGATGCGAGCAGCACACCCTCGGCGCCAAGTTTTAGCGCCGCTGCCATATCCTCGCCTTTCGAGATGCCAGCGCCACAGAGCACCAGGACATCGGGATCGATTCCCAGCGCAGCATCCACCGCACCGGAAACGATCCCGGGATCGGCCGTTGAAACAGGTATTCCAGTACCGATTAATTCAGGCGGTTCGATCGCGACAAAATCCGGCTTTAATGCCGCGGCTGCTTTCGTGGTTGCGATGTTGTTGCTGCACACGATCGTTGCAAGGTCGGTGCGGCGTGTCGCCTGGATTGCAGCATCGATCTCGGCGAGCGTGAGCCTCCGCTCTGAGTGGTTGATCAGTGTCCCGATCGCGCCGCAATCGCGCACAGCTTCTGCAAGCACGTGCCCCGTGCCGCTGCCTGCGGATGCGCCGTCGATGTGCTGCGCAAATACCGGGATGCCAGCCTCTACTACCGGACGGAGGTCTGTGGATTGCGGTACGGCTATGATCGTGATGCCCGCATCCTGGCTTACGTCGCTGCACATCTCGGCGAGGCGGACCGCGTTTTTGCCGGTTGCCTCAATATAGGTCTTGAAGTTCAACACCACCAGTGGAGTTTTCAGTTGTTTCATCGTAGATCTCCTATTAAATGCCCCTGATGGGCGGCATGTTAGATCGGAAATTGCTTAAAGATGTCGATGATTTCAGTACCTCCGAACCCAC
>CBDAFH010000025.1:0-6476 GCA_965195165.1 uncultured ANME-2 cluster archaeon
AGCAGTTGTCCAAAATGAGCGATGATCTGTGGTCACTGGCACGGCAGGCTGGAATCGTTGAGGTCTTCATCGGCACCGAGAGTGGGTATCAGGCGGCACTGGACGCCATGAACAAGGGTGCGAAGGTGGAGCAGATCGAGATCTGTACCAGACAGTGTGTTAAGCACGACATCGATGTCCGCTCCTCCTTTATGGTGGGAATCCCGGGCATAGACACGATGGAGGAGGTTAAGCGTACCTTTAAGGCGATTAACAGGATGATCTCGATATATGGCGAGCAGGACAGGCTTGAGCATATCGATATCCTGCTGTCGTTCTTCACGCCGTATCCCCGCACACGACTCTACGACACCGCAATCGAGCACGGTCTCGTCCGCCTCACGACCCTTGAGGAATGGGGCGACTTCGACCAGTTCGATTTCAAGGCGCCGTGGATGCCCCAGGAACTCTACGATCTGGTGCTGGAATTAAGAGCGGGCATGCCCTGGAACTCTGGACGTGGGTTTAACGAGTGGTGCCAGACGTATTCGAGGATTATGGGGAAGCTGGAGGGGATGGGCTGAATGCAGGAAACATTCAGTGGAACCGATAGATTCTGACAGCATATTCGCGGAATTCGAAGACCCATCAACCCCGGTTGCGGTGCGTAAGTTCAAGTTCCCGCAGGAAGACAGCCGCGGTCATGGTATCGCCCAGACCCACTGTGGTTACCGGGTGCTCGCACCAGAGCGAAGGCACAATGCAGACAGAGTAACCGCCCAATGTCAGATGCACCCCATCTCCGATATTCTTTCCATCGAAATACTCCTGAACCATCGAACATTCACGAACCCCGGCATCGTTCGGCACTATTCCCAAAACCGCATCAGGGAGTATGTCCTTGTCCACATACCCTCTCTCTGCACGTACGGCAGACGCGGCTGCGCCTGCGTTCAGCGCATCGATCTCGGATGCCGGATCGATATAGGCAGGATCAAAGGTGCTCACGATAAAATCCCGGGCGTGGATGCATAATCTCGACATCCTGTATTCATCGATCGTCTCTACCGATTTTTCGATGATGATTCTTCCTGAAACGTCGGCATCATCCCCGAGAAACTCTTGTTCGTTCATGCCGATGCTGTCCACGATACCGGAGATGCTTGCGATCACATAATCCTGGATCCTGCCATCCAGAAAATCTCCTGATTCGAAATGCATCAAAAGATCCGGGTTTGACGATCTCCATCCATGCAATTGTGCTGTGATGCGGCGCATACGATCGAGGTACGTCGATCCGTCCGGGTATTTGCCCTGCAGCAGATGAAGCCCTGCAACCAGTACGCCGTCCATCTCCCTGATGTGCGCATCAGAAAAATCCTCGAATGCCGGGTCGACGTGGATAGCTATGTTTTTCGGATCATACGTTGCTATGAGCCGGTTGTCGCACGGTGCTCTGATCGTCCGGCCGGGTAGTGCGACCTCCTCGCCCTTTTTGAAATCGAAGACATGATGTATGGAATCCTTCTCGTCCCTGACCGCATCGCACGGCTTTGATAAAACGATGCCGCCATCCATGTAAACCGGAATCCGTATCATATCTCCTTTAAGCAGGTCCGCCTGTCTCCGTGACAGGGATGCCACATTCGGGATTACGACCGCGGCTCCGAGACTGGAGAGGACGTCCGCAGCGATCCCCGCGTTTCCGCCCAGACGCAGCACAGGTTCATCCTTTGCCAGAGACGACGACTCCCTGATGGCAGCAGGCGTTTCAAGCTGGTACTCGCCGCCGGTTCCGCGTCTCATACACGCAAGTAGGAGCGCAAGAAGATCATCCATGTCGCGGATCAGGTCAATTGGGTCGGGAGGATCTACAATCTTGCGGTCCTTTAAGTATTCACTAACCTTTGCTCCATCGACGGTGCACACCGAATCGATGTTAACGTTGTAGCAACATAGTACCTGTTGTACTTTCACCTTCATGCCGCCTCGAGATCCAACACGCATCCTGCGCCCTGCCCGATGCCCTCATCGATCCGCACCTCTATCCGGCTTACATTCGGACCCATCCGGGACGCGATTCTGGATGCAACATACTCGCTCAGGCTCTCTGCGCTCGTTGAATCGGTCGGAACAAAGACGACATCATCTGCCGGAAACCGGTAGTTTTTCTCGCCGATATCAACGATTACGCCGTCATCTTCCGTTCTGATCTTTATGCGCGGGTCGTTCCTGGCGATGATGACGTGGTGGTCGAGACTGCCACATATCTCGGAAATCCACTCTTTTAAGAGTTCAAAATCGATGATAAACTCATCACTCCGCTCCCCGTGTATCTTCACGCTCACCGCGTATGTATGCCCATGCAGTCTCCCGCATTTTTGATGGTATGGTATTAGATGGCAGGCAGAAAATCGGAGTTTTGCCATCCACCCGTTTAGTTCAATCCACAAGATAATCGCCTTTTAGGTCAGAATTTTCTTGATCCCATCTGCTGCCTTGCCAAGTTCCACGAGCACAAGTCCGAGGCTGACATCCGGTGGGGTTAGCACCACAACCAGTGCTTTTGGTCCGGCACCGATCGCAATCAATTTTCCATTCTTCGATTCGACGATTACCCGCTCAGGTATTCCTTTTTCCAGTTCCGTGGACGCGGTTTCCGCAGCGCCGAGCATCGTTGCAGACATGGCAGCAAACGTCTCATCATCGCCTTTCTGCATACACGATACCATGAGCAAACCGTCCCGACTCGCAATCACGCTTGATTCGATCTCTCCGGTCTTCATAAGATCTGATAAAACTTTATTTAAAATTTCCGTCGTTGCCATGATCAATCCTCCGTTAAATCAAAACGTATAGTGCATTTCCCGGTCTCATCGTACTCGCCAGCATCCTTCTGCCCGCCAAGAACCTTTCGACCGGTCATGTTCTGTATCAGACAGGTTGCAAGAATGCCGACAGGACAGACCCTGATTGCGGAGATGCCGATCTTCTCACGCACATCCTTTCCGAGATGGTGTCTGCAGTTTTTCGTCGTCAGCACCAGTTCACCATCCATAATTTTCACCTTCACATCATCGGCACTAACACCACGCTCGAAGAGCAACTGCAGTCTCTCGACATCGGTCATGTTTGTCATATCCGTATCGCCGGAAAAGTACTCGATGATCTGTTTTCCATATTCGTGCGAGAGATTCCGGATGATCGCCTTGTAGCCGTCTCCAAACATTTTCTGGGCAGATACCATAAACCCCCTTGAGATGATCATTTCGGATTCAACGAACCGATCGACAGATTTCCCGGTTCTATCTGTTGACAATCTGTCCATGTATGCGGTTTTAATATTTTATGGCACATAACAGTTTCGTTGGAACGGAGCTGCCCCCTATACAGTGTTCTCCTCATCCATTCCCCCGCCCCCGAATCAATAATCGTATTTTCTGTGATAACCCCTTGGCGTTATGATCCGCTCCCCCCAGATCCTCGATTCGCTGTTTCCGATTATCGCGGTGGTGTGCATATCGACGAAGTCGTCGCAATCGAGCACGCGCTCAAGCGTTGTCACAACCGCGCGCTCACCATCTCTGTATGCATTCTTTACGAGTCCCACCGGAACCGACCCGGATCTGTGTCTCCTGACTATCTCTATGCATCTGGCAAAGTTCGTATTCCGGTTCCTGCTCTTCGGATTATAGAGAACGATCACAAAGTCGGCAGCGGCAGCGCTTGAGATCCTCTTCTCGATATCCTCCCACGGCGTCAGCAGATCGCTCAGACTGATGGACGCGAAATCGCTTGTGATCGGAGATCCAAGAATACTCGCTGCCGCATTTGCCGCAGTGACGCCCGGGATTACCTGTATCAGGGTACCTGCATCTCCATCTCCTTCCCCACCTGCATTCGCATCCGCGCCATCTTTCTCTGCGATCTCCAGCACGATCCCTGCCATGCCATAGACTCCGGCGTCGCCTCCACTTATGATGGATACGGTATTTCCCCCGGACGCCAGTTCCAGCGCGTGTCTGGCGCGTGCGATCTCCTCACCCATCGAACTGGTTATAACCTTCTTTCCGGGTAGCAATGGCTCGATCTGGTCGAGATATGTGGTGTTACCGATTACATAATCAGATTCCAGGATTGCCTGTTGCGCGGCGACGGCCATCAAATCCGGACATCCCGGGCCGATGCCGACGATGTAGAGTTTACAGTCTTTAATGGGCATATCTTGGTGTCATCGTCCTCTTTCATCTTATGCGCTTTGGCGCCACACCGGCGAAACCTTTATCTTCCAAGACTCTAACGTAGAAGGGTAGCACTTTTATGTTACATGATTTACGATGCACATGGCAAACACGCATTGTCATGGAAGGGTGAAAAGCGAGATACCTGTATCTCGCTTGATGAAGCCATGTATACGTGCGACCCAGACGCTTACTGAATTAGTAAGACGGATTCTGGTAATTATACCGTTTGGTGGATAGTTCGGCTCAAGTGCTGATGAAGGACGTGCCAAGCTGCGATAAGCCCAGGCGAGGCGCATGGAGCCATTGAACCTGGGATCTCCGAATGAGACTTCTTGATGTGACGCGAGTCACATCGATCCTTCGGGATCGGGAACGCTCCGAATTGAAACATCTTAGTAGGGGCAGGAAAAGAAATCAATTGAGATGCTGTGAGTAACGGCGAGTGAAAACAGCAGAGTTCAAACCGAATCTTTCCTCGAAAGAGGATAGAAATGTGGTGTTGTGAGGCAGATCATATACAGTCCAAACTGGTGAAGTCGAACTCATCTGGAACGTTGGGGCATAGAGCGTGATAGCCGCGTAGACGTAAACCAGTGGATCGTGATCTGATCCTCGAGTACCGTGGGTCGGAAATCCCGCGGAAATCTGGGAGACATCAACTTCCAAAACTAAATACAACTTGAGACCGATAGCAGAGTAGTACCGTGAGGGAATACTGAAAAGCATCCAAAAGATGGAGGTTAAAAGTGCTTGAAACCAAATGGTGATAGTGGGGTATGGCATGAAAGGATCTTCGCCGTGAAGGAGGCAGTCGTGAGGCTGTAGTACGGGCGGCGTTGCCGATGTCATATCATACGTTTTGAAGAACGGACCAGGGAGTGTATCTTGGTGGCGAGACTAACGCTTGAAAAGCGGAAGTCGAAGCGAAAGCAACACGCGCGTAGCCTGTAAAGGCATGGCGCGGGGTATACAAGTGCCCGAAGTCACTGGGGTACGACCCGAAGCCGGGCGATCTATGCGTGGGCAGGTTGAAGCGTGGCGAAAGCCGCGTGGAGGACCGAAAGCGGTACTGATATGCAAATCGTTCGCGTGACCTGTGTATAGGGGTGAAAGGCCAATCGAGCCCGGCATCATCTGGTTCCTTCCGAAACATGTCGCAGCATGACCTGATCGGAGATCGTTAGCGGTGTAGAGCACTGATTGGGGGTGTCGGGGGAGAAATCCCTCGCCCCCCTGTCAAACTCCAAAGTCGCTATCATCGTAGAAGATTGGAGTCCGGGCACGGGGTAAGCTCGTTGTCCGTAAGGGAGACAACCCTGACCGTGGTTAAGGTCCCTCAGTGTCGGCTAAGTGTTAAAGATAAAGGGCGTCCCAGGCCATAAACAACTGGAAGGTTAGCTTAGAAGCAGCTATCCTCTAAGGAGTGCGTAACAGCCCACCAGTCGAGGTTTGGGGCCCCGAAAATGGACGGGGCTCAAGCCGACCACCGATACCACGGAGTATCGTAAGATAATCTCGTAGGAAGGCGTCCTGTTTGGGCAGAAGCAGGGCTGTAAAGTCCTGTGGACCATGCAGGAACGAAAATCCTGGTAACAGTAGCAGCAAAGTTAGGTGAGAATCCTAACCGCCGAAGGGGCTAGGTTTCCTCGGCAATGTTCGTCAGCCGAGGGTTAGTCGGTCCTAAGACGTACCGCAATTCGAGTACGCCAAAAGGGAAACAGGTTAATATTCCTGTACCATCCATACTGTATCCGAAAGGACCTGACGCATCCGGATAGGTTGGGCAGTGCTGTCGCGCTGTTCAAGCACCGAAGCAGGTGGAGTGCCGTAATGGCGAGAAGCCTCGCAAATGTGTGATGACGAAAGTCAACTGAGTCCAGGTGCCCGTGAAAAAGGAGTTTGGATGTCCGTACCGAGAACCGACACAGGTGCCCCTAGCTGAGAAGGCTAAGGCGTGTCGGATAACACTAGCTAAGGGAATTCGGCAAATTAGCTCCGTAACTTCGGGATAAGGAGTGCCTGCCTTGTGAGAGGCAGGTCGCAGTGACAAGGGAGCTCCAACTGTCTAATAACAACATAGCGGATCGCGAAACCGAAAGGGCTAGTACGATCCGGGAATCCTGCCCAGTGCAGGTACCTGACACCCCGGTTCAACGGGATGAAGGGCCTGTCAACGGCGGAGGTATCTATAACCCTCTTAAGGTAGCGTAGTACGTTGCCGCTGAATTGGCGGCTTGCATGAATGGATCAATG
>CBDAFH010000026.1:0-10097 GCA_965195165.1 uncultured ANME-2 cluster archaeon
CGCATCCGGCACCAAGCGACCCGATATCTGTCCTGTCAACCACTGCCCCATCCGCAACAAAACTCACATTGAACCGACCCGAACCGGTAGTGCCGTTGTTCGCGATGGTGGCGTTGATCGTGTTAGTCATGTTGTCAAATATATGGGAAGGTGAGAATATCCTTATCACCCGAAGATCAGCCCACCCCTGATTGATATCCACCCTGATTGCACCGCTCCGGCTCTCATTCAGCGTGACGATGTGTTCCACGCGCCCGTTTCCAACTAAGACCCCCTCCTTTCTCGCATTGATCAGCAGCACATCGCCTGCACATATCTCGGAAGCATCGGTTATGATCTGATAGAAGTTTTCTCCGCTGCGATTATCAGCAACGAATTCTCTGCTGGTGTTCAGATTGGTCACAACCACACACGGCGCATAAACAGCCATATTATCCTCGTAGAAGACCTCTCCGTAGATCACAAAGATCGGTGATGGTGGCGGTGGACTTGGCGGATTCACATGCCATATCCACTCCTGCAGGTCTGTTCCGTTCTGATTGCTTGCGACCGCGGTTACGTTCCAGACGCCGATAGCAGCGCTTGTGTTGGTGTAAGAAGATTCATTCACCTCAGCCTCACAGGAAACCTCGGTTCCATTGATCAGCCACGTAACGTTGACTGTCTGATCGACCGTGACGCCAAATGTCCGCGTCGCATTCTCAGTATCACGAACAGGCGACGGCGGGGTGACTGATGTTATCTTTGGCAAAGGCAGCGTGGTTACATCCCAGATCCACTCCTGCATGGCGGTTCCATTTCCATTACTCGCCCTCGCAGAGACGTTCCAGACGCCGATTGCCACGTTTGTGTGCGTGTACGACGCATCGGTCACGCTCTCATTCGTCTGAGCCGGCGAGCTATTGATCAGCCATGTCACATCCACAACCTGATCGATTGTGACGTTGAATCTCCGCGCCGCATTCTCGATATCATAAACCGGAGATTCGGGAACGTATCCGATGATTCTGGGCGCTATCGACTGGAGTATCACATCGAAGTCGAATATCCCGCCGCTCTCGAGATCGCTCAGACCGACCGTGCGGTTTGTGGCGTTGAAGACTGTGCCGTCGGTAGCACTCCACCTGAGCACGTCGCCAGCATTCACATCCGCGAGCGTGAGGAGGGTCTGATAGAAATTAGAGTCAGAGACCGTATCCGCATACCATGCCACACTGGTATTCAGGTTGGTTATGCTGACGTTCGGGCTGTTGCATGCAGCACCGCCATCATACAAGACATGCCCGAAGATCAGGAAGGGGGTCAATTGGGTCGTGTTCTGATCATCGAGAAACCCGCCGCTCAAGCCGATCGCGCCGGTTCCTGCGACGCATATCATCAGTCCTAACAGCAGGTGGCGTATCTTCATATTCGCGGTCCCATACAGCCGTTTATTTTTCACACGAAACCCGGAGCCAGAAGCAAAAGGCGATAATGGATCGCCAGAAGTGATCCAGCGGTGCGGGGCATTACGCCCATTTCGAACAGCTATATATCTGCCGGCTGGTTTTACTCGAGTTTCTCGCATTACGTCGTATGCCTACCATGCACATCTACGGAAGAGTTACCGTAATTTATTATACTACATTCGTTTATGATGACATTTGGTAACATGATTGTTAAAAATTATGATATATAAGTCTTGCGAATATCAGGGTTATCACACGATCTCGTGTTGGCGACATTGTTTTGAACTGTTATTTGCCCTCGCATAGTGGCAGACGCTTCGAGTTTCTAACACCTCGAACCCAGAAGCCCCACACCCGCAGGTACTACACGATTTATCCGGATATTCACCGCCAAGTGTATGAGTCATCTGAACCTGCCGATCAGATACACCACGCAGAGCATGAAGAGCATAAGCGCAATCTCGTATAATACAGGCACATCCACCGAGCGCGGCTCTGCCCCGGCAGACTCCTCTCCCGAAGGTGCAGCATCCGTCCCCTGAAGCGATCCTGTAACCTCGATCGTCGGCATCCCAAGTGATGACACATAACTGTGATCGCTTGCAGCAAGCACGATTTCCGGGGGAGCGAGTGTCACATTCCCGGGAACCGAAAAATTGATCATATATTCGATCTCGCTTGTCTGGTTTCCTGAAAGGGTCGCATGAAGCGTCGCATTTCCCGAGATCAGGCTGGCGCCTGGTGGTATGACATCTGTGAGATCGATGACTGCGGCAGCATTTCCGGTATTTCTGACATTCAGTGTAACTGTGACCGGATCGCCGAGTGAGACTTTGGTCGGATACGCGGTCTTGTTCATGATTATGTATGCCCCGTCCACTGTGATCGTCTGGCTGCTCGACCATACACTGACGTTCTTTCCGGCAATCACGAAATTTGCTTCCGCACCCGGAATATCAAATACTCCGGGTCTTACAGGTTCTATGTGGTATGAAAAACGGACACACTCGGATGGCGTGATATTAAACCTCCATGGCGGGCTCTCGTTGCCGCATAGTCTGAAACCCTCCGGAACTGTGTCATTTAATTCGATCTCGAGCTCCTCTCTTCCAATGTTTTCGAGATCGATACGCACCCACACCGCCCGATCCATCGATATGTGGCTGTTCACGGTCTTCCTGACCGTAAGATCAAATCTCGGTAGCACAAGGACTTCGATTGACGCCGACTCGGTATACTTAACGCCCTTCTCATCAAATCCGGTCGCATTGACAGCGATCTCGAACAACTCGCCTTCACGATCACTGACCCACGAGGGAACACGTAATTTTGTATGAAACGTCTTCTCGTCATCCACTGACAGGTTGGTGTAATGTCTGGTAAGATCATCGATCGCCTGGAGATCGCCTGGATCGATTGTGAGATCCACGTGCTTGAGGTCTGCATCTTCTTCTCCATCATTCTCGATCGTAACGGTGATGCGGATCTCTGAGTCCCGCGCTGTGTATGCCTCGCAGTTGGTCTCGATCTCGAGTGATATCTCTGGCTTTGCCCGCTCCCAGAATTCGATGTTGATTAACGGGTTCTCCCAGTCAGTTGGATTTCTCGATTCCGGACTATCCTCGTTTTCGTCATGGATCTCGATCGCGATCTCATCGTTCCAGTTAAAGCAATCGCAGCAGTATTCTTCATCCAACCAATCGCAGTCGCCATAAGTCGTTTTATTAGCCACGCACGATGCATTGAGCACAGACTCGTTTAACAACGTCTCCCCGCGCCACAGCGATATGTAGACCTGATCAGTCTCTGGCTGGTAATCCACAAACTTGACGGTGTAGCCGCTCACCTCATAAGTATCGCCCATGTAGAGCGCAGCACTCCCGACATCGGTCCAGTACTCAGGATCACTCGCATCGAGAGCAGATGCCGTCTGCACCAGTATCAGTGTTGCTACCAGTGCGGCGCATATCAAGACTGTCCGTGCCAGCCGGCTGACCGCGGTCACTCTTCCTCCACATATACGGTTGCGCCGCCTTCAGTCTCATACAGGCTGGCAACCAGTTTCCCCATCGTCGTGACACTCTCATCGGTCATGTTCAGGACCTCGATCTCGGTCTCGTTCTTGATGATGATCTGCATATCATCCTGCCCGGGATTCTTGACGATCGTGACGTCCTGACTCGTGAGCAGTTCAGGCAGATTGACATACATCATCATCATGACGAGGAGTCCGACTGCAAAGATCATCGCCACGTCGAAGAGATTCGCGACACCCGACAAGGGGTCCTCGTCCTCGTCGGAAGTTTCTGTTCTTTTTTTCATGAATCTCATAATCGTCTACACCTCAACAACCCTATCCTGCAGAACAGCATGCAAAACTCCCATAGCGCCAATAGACGATTTCTCGACACGCCCCATCTCAATCCATCCGCCGCCTGTCAGGATCTTGATATTGCGGGACTTATCGATCTCTATGCGCTTGATCTCCGAATACGGGACCTCGAAATTGGATCCATCGTCAGATAGGATTTTGTTCACAGGCATCCCTTCGAGGTCTCTTGATCTGCTCCTTGCACGCCCCCTTATCGAGTATATCGTAACAATGAACGCCGAACATATAAATAAATTAATAAGCAATAAATAATTGAATGGTACGTTGAGTCCGCCGACATTCATCGCGATGATAATCACTGCATTCACTATCACGATCGCCCCCATCCAGAGAACGGAGTTCGCAAGGATGGAACCCGCGGTTTTCGCACTGATCAGTCTGGATCTGTTGAATATTAGGGCACGGTGGACAGACTCCCCCGATCTCGAGACGATCGTTCCGATGACGCCGAGACGATCATTCTCGTCTGGTTTCGGGCGCACAACCGGTATTGGTGCCGGAATATGTTCTGACATCGGTGTCGCGGGCGCCCCATACCCGGCAGCAACAATAGAGCCACCAGAACCACCAGAACCCGGTTCGAGATCCCCGAAGATTATCTCGGAAAGATATTCGATATCGCTGATGTCCTGCTTGTACCACCGCGCTCTGACTGTTGCGACCATGAACCCGATCGCTCCAGCCATCAGCCCGACTACGGTTGTTCCGAATGCGATTATCAGGTTGTTTGCAAGCGTATCGATGTCGCCGGCACTCAGTCCAAGTAGCGCAGGACCCATCGGTATCAGCGTCCCCATCAGCCCGAACATCGGTCCGACTCTGGCAACGAACCTTGAGCGTTCGAGCTTCTTCGCCATCTCTAAGTTGATGTCCTGCAGCAATTTTTCCAGTCTCACCTCAAGCATCCCTCTGTCGGAACACCCCCGGTGCAAGAAAGCGATGCGGTACAAAAACTCGTGCACGAACGAATTCGAGCAGCTCTGCCCGAGCACACCAAACGCGCCTTCCGGGTCGCTCTGTTCCAGTTTCTCTCTCGCTCTGACTGCGCCCTCCTCCATCCTTCCGAGATCGCGATGGCGGTTGCGCCACTCAAACAGGAATCCACCAAGCTCGATCAGACTCCCTGCAATCAGGATGATCAGCACGATCATCACCGGGTAAAGCAGGTTTGTTGAGACTATGGAGATTATCTGCTGCAGCGCATTCGGGATTGTGTATGCCAGCAATGTTGCAGTATCAATCATTATCGGTAGATGCTATGATCATTGGGTATATATGGGTTTGGTACTACTTGATGTTACTCTTCTACATTAGTTTACGTGGGTATATGTTCATCATTCCGACAACACATTCTGCTCATTATCGCTTCATGCGCCTGAATCCTGCATAGATTCGTTGTTCTGCGGGATTAACACACAGACGTTGCCATCCAGGGTGTTTTACAGTAGGATTACCCGGAATGTAAGAGGTGACCACAAAAACCATCAGCTAAACATCGCTATTTCATTTTTCGGGGAGAACTTAGAAGCCAGCCCCAGTAGATGATTGTGGTTATCAGTGCGATCGTCACCCCGATTGCCACAAGCGCCTCGTGCCAGTGCACATATTTAAAAGCAAGATCAGGCGCCACCGCACCCAGCAATCTCATCTGGATGCCGATGAAAAGAAAGAGCGACGCAGCATAATACGAAATATAATATGGTTTTATACGCAGAGCTTCGCCAAGTTCTTCGCTGAACCGTGCAAGCACATAGAATGCAGCCATAAGCACAACGACAACGACCGCCCACATAATGGCAGACATCATTTCTCAACCCCCATCATGATGTTATATAGCATAATTGTGAGTATGATCAGCATTATCGCTCCGGCACAGGCGAGAACGATCCCATCATAATCGAGCACACACAGTACTGCGGACGATATAAACAGTATCACAGGCACCAGGAACCAGTTATAATGGGTTTCCCTGCCAATCTTGAGCTGGTAGAACTTGCCAATCGCAAATAGAAAAAACGTTATGGCGGACGCAAGGATCAAGGAATATGCCTCGAGAACGATCCCGATATGCGCCATAAAATCATCTCCTTTTTCCAAACGCTTTGCCAAATGCTTGTGCTCTCGTTAATGTCGGTACTCCACTGAATATGCCTTCATACTCTTTGAATAATGTCTTATCGGTCTTGACGGTCATGCCATGCTCTGTGATCTCGGTTTCATGGATGCCTGCGTCATGCGCACTCCCACGCATCTTCAAGACCGAGATCGCCCTTAAGAGTTCTGACACAATCTCAACATATCGAAGCGTGATAACGGTATCCGCGACATGCGAGACGCCGCCTTCAGTGATCTTCGTAGAACCGAGGAGGTTTTTTGTCTCGTTTGTGAAGACCGTCGTGATGTTTCTTGATTTAAGATATCTCGATGATTTCTGGATGTACTCAACACCATCCCCATCTGGCGAGAAGTCATCAAATCCATTGATCGAATCTATCAGGACTCTTTCGACACCGAACTCTGCAATGCAGTCATGTATCTGGAGCAGGCTCTCTCCTGCATATACATGCTCATGAGCTGGATACTGGATGTGCAGCATATCCTCCTCTTCAAGAGACTTAAGGTCCCATCCGAAGGATGCTGCGTTCCTTCGCAGTTGTGCTGCGTTCTCCTCGAACGTAACGATCAGCCCCGGCTCTCCCTTGCGTGTGCCCTCAAGAATGAAGTGCATGCCTGTTGTCGTTTTGCCTGTGCCGCTTGGACCTGTAAGGAGCGTGGTCGTCCCGTGAATCAGTCCGCCGCTTAGCAACTGGTCGAGTCCCGGGATGCCTGTGCTCATACGTCTGTTTGTCGCGGTTGCACCATTTGTCATCGGCAGATCTGGATAGGTGGCGATACCGTCGCTTGTGATCCTGTATACGTGTTTTCCGCTCGCATAATCCTGCCCCCGCATCTTTAGGACATCGAGATACCTCACACGGCATCCCTTTCTCAGTTCATTGGACAGGTAAATGATCGCATCCGCAACATAACTGATCGGACTTGTCGATATACTCCTCTCGGTAAACTCGCCAGTGACCAGCACAAGGGAATTCCATCCTTTCATTCCGACGAATAGATCAAAATAAAACTGCCTGCGTTCGCTATCGTTTAAAGGCAGATCCATCGTCGTGATCGGGTCGATAGCGATCCGGTCGGGGTGTATCGCCTCCACATTCTCATCGATGAGGTCTATCAGGTCGTACGTCTTGTTCTTCATGATCTCATGACTCAGATCGAAGTAGATGAGATTCTCGTCCTCATAGAGCGACTGGTCATAGAAACTGAAGTTTGCCATGTATCCGCTGAGCATTGCAATCGGCTCGGATATGGCTGAAAAATAAAGGCATGTCTCGCCATTCTTTGCCGCTGCAAAGAGGGACTGGATCGCAAATGTCGTCTTGCCAGTACCAGCCGTGCCAGCGATCAACACTGTGGATGGACGCGTAAACCCTTTGTCAAGTATCTGATCCATCCCCGGTATTCCGGTTGGAACTTGTTTCATAAATTCACCTATTATTGGGGGACGTAACGCTACAGTGAAATCCGTGACATCCTATATATTCCTAATCACCAGAAAAATTTCTCTCTGCTCAAAATTTCTCTCGGTCAGAGAAAAACCCCGTGCCGGCAACCGACCGTTCACGATGCAAGTATCATCATTAGTACGCCTAAGTATATGAACATTTTGGAGACAATCGCAAACTTGTCTGGTTATATGTGCTTGGAATCAGACCGGACTATGTCGATCTATCAGCACTCTGCTAATATCTCTTCGATCCCAGCCAGCAGATCAGGCATAGCGAATGGTTTTGACAGAAAAGAACATGCGCCTGCGTTTAGTGCAGCACTCCTGACAGCGGTGTCAGCGCTCGCAAATATTATTTTTGCATTTGGATTAATTTTTAATATCTCTTTCGTGGTCTCGACCCCGTCCTTGTTCGGCATTCGGTGGTCCATAATTATAATCGCAGGCGGATTATCCATCCTGCTCCAGATTTCAACCGTTTCATCGCCGTTATACGCATTCGCAACGATTTCATACCCACCCATCCCGAGGATTGCGCCGTAGAGTTCATGAAGCATCGGTTCATCATCCACGATGAATATCGTTGCCATGGTCAGTCCCCCTTTGAGAGCAGCAGAATGAAGTTGCTCCCCTGTGGCAGGTCGCCCTTGACACGATCCTCCACCAAAACTGTCCCACCGTAACTCCCAATGATATGCTTAACGATCGTGAGCCCAAGTCCGGTACCTTGCGCACTCTCGCCAGCCTGCTCCAGACGGTTGAATATGATCTTCTTATAGTCCTCGCTGATACCGCGGCCCCGGTCCTTAAACTCGAGTTTCCAGTCATCACCCGACGAACTGATATCAACATCGATCTCGACGATATCATGCCCATCGAACTTGACCGCATTGTTAAGGAGATTCGAAAAGACGTTAAAGAGCAAAGCGTTACCGCGGATAAAATATCTGCCTTTGGTTATGTTTGAGTTGATCCTGATGTCCCTGGATTGTGACTTTGCGGTTTCGACCGCGCTTGCAAACGCCGGATATATATTGATCTTCCCAATTTCGAGTTCGCCTGACCGGACTGTTGAGAGCGTTTTCACGTTGGATATAATGTCTGCGCTCTTCCTGACATGATCGAGAGCGGTTTCTGCATATTTCCTGGATTTTGAAGGGAGATCCGGAATTCTGAGCAGCAGTTCAAGATACCCTCTCGTGATCTGGTTGACGTTGTTTATATCGTGGCTCATGAGATCGATATAAAATTCTGCACGATGATATTCCTCCTCGATGCGCTTCTCTGCAACTTTTCGCTCGGTGATCTCTATGACCAAACCATCCCAGAGTATATCTCCGTCTGCCTGTCGCTCTGGGTGGGAAACACACTGGAACCACCTATCTTCTCCGGATACGACAACTCTACCCTCCCATTCCCATGGCGAGAGCGACTTAGCCGAGTCGGCAACCGAGCGATAAAATCCCGGCCGGTCATCGGGGTGGATGATGCTCATAAGAACATTGGCATCTCGCACGAGTTCCCTATGCTCTATGCCAAATAATTCGCGGCAACTTTCACTGACGAATGGAAAAGCCATGGAGCCGTCCGGATGCAGGACAAACTGGTAAACCATACCTGGAACGTTGGCTACCATTCTACAATATCGCTCCTCACTACCTTTTAACTTCCTCTCCATCCGGCATTTGTACAAGGCCATCTCGATGGATGCGAAGAGTTGCCGGTCTTGAAACGGCTTAACAATGTACGCGTATGGCTCCACGCTCTTGGCCCTATCTATCAAATCAAGATTGGAATATGCGGTCAAAAATATAATCGGAATGTCTGTCTTCTCTTTTATCTTATAAGATGCGTCTATACCGGTTTTCTCTCCTAAGAGGATGATATCCATCAATATTAGATCGGGTTTAAGTTCAATTGCAGCATTTACAGCATCATCTGCACTGGCAGCGCGCCCAACCACCTCATAACCGCAATCGGTGACCACCTTCTCCAGATTTTCAGCCACAACCGCTTCGTCTTCAACGATCAGTATCCTCGGTTTATTCATACAAAACTCCCCCTTAGTATTTCGTATCGAATTCCATATTAAAGGTTGCCCCTTCTTTGCTGATGACCTCTAAGCTTCCACGCAACTGATCCTCTGTGAGAATCTTTATCAGGCGCAAGCCAAGCGTCCCGGTTGCATTGATATCGAATCCATCAGGCAGTCCGCAACCATTATCACTCACCCTCAGATTGATCTTACATTCTTCCGGTGCGGTTAGACTGACCTCGATCGTTCCTTCCTTCCTGCCAACAAAAGCATGTTTCAGCGCGTTTGAGAGAAGTTCATTTAAGATTAACCCCACAGGCACTGCCACCGATATCGGAAACGGGCAATCGGCTACGGAAACGATCGGGGTAATCTCTGCATCCTGGGCCGGATAACTCTGGAACAACTGTACGAGCAACCTATTCACGAACCTCTTCATGTTGATCTCTGATAAATCACTGCCCTCATATAATTGAGAGTGGATGAGCGCCGTCATTGTAAGAATTTTATACCCTGCCCCCTTCAGTAGCTAACATTTTTAGATACCACCAAATAGTTTAATGGTGGTAACCAAATGCAAACATACGCCAATCTTCAAGAAACCATATTGCAACTATTTGTAGAGATAGATCTGCATCTATCAAATCCGTTGAGAAC
>CBDAFH010000027.1:0-3403 GCA_965195165.1 uncultured ANME-2 cluster archaeon
CGCTGCGCATCTCCGAGCGCGGAAACGAGATGCGAGACCTCATGAAGCGGCTTTAACCGCTGGTCGATCACAACAAACGCCCTCGACTCCACGATCTCCGGCGGCTTCGGGATGTCTACGAGGACGTACGCGGGATCGACCCCGGCAGCGGATGCGATCTCGTTCTCGATCCTTCTCACGTTTCTCCGGTGCCCAAGCACGCTCTCGCCCACTGCATCGAATCCTTCGTAGAGCGCACGCTTAAACAACCTCCGGTCACGCAAGGAGTCCGCGATCTCTGTGGGATACCCGGGATAAGTCCCCAGATGCATGAAAAGCTCCTGATCGTCCATCGTATGAAGCATCCTCGCATCGAAGCCGTCCTCGATCATGCACTCGACAGCACGCACGCACATCGACTCAGCGATGCGGGTCACATGATGGTAATACACAGTCGGGTGCATCAGGAACCGCGAGAGCAATAGCGACTCGGCAGCCCTTACCCCTCCGCTTCCGATCACGAGTTTCCCGTCCAAAAACCTCATCTCGTGAATCAAACGCACGAGATCGACTGAAAGCGGAACGCCTGTGTAATGCGCATCCCTGACAAGATAATCCATCCGGTCAATATCGATCTCACTGTTTAAGGCAGCACCGAATCCGGTTTCCCCTTTTATATGCTTGGCAACCCTTGAGATGCTAATCGAGTATCGATCAAATATCTCGCCGAGGTTGTTTTCGATGATCTGGTAAACGTCCTCATGCGATCTTCCTGTATACTCCCTGATGATGTTCTCGGTCACATGCGACAGTGGTCCGTGCCCGATATCGTGGAGCAGTGCAGCGACGCGCAGTTCAGTCTGTCCGGCTCCCCCATCTACGCCTCCTTCTGCCCCTTTGCCAGACTCGCTTTCTTTGCCCATGCAATCCGCAAGCAGGTTTGCGAGGTGATATGTGCCAAGCGAATGCTCGAATCTGGTGTGGTTTGCGCCCGGGTACACAAAACTTGTCAGCCCGAGTTGTTTGATGCGGCGTAATCGCTGCATAACAGGCGTATCGACAAGCGAGAGCGCTGCCTCGTCTAGTTCAATATATCCGTGGATCGGGTCCCGAATCACCTTCATCATGTCATGGTGGTTGTGCATGTTTATATACATATAGCGACAATGCGAATCCATGCACTGGAAATGGATATACAGAGGTGTCGTCTCTGGCTAAGCGGAAAGTAGAGGCACCGATAGTACGCGTACGCATTCCCCGCAAACACGATCGCGAGGTTCTTGCGACTGTTGAGAAACTGCTCGGGGCAAACCACCTGCGTGTGAGATGCTTCGACGGAACCATAAGAAATGCCAGAATACCCGGAAGGATGAAGAAGCGGATATGGATCCGGGAGAACGATGTCGTCATCATTATTCCGTGGTCATTCCAGGAAGAGAAGGCAGATGTGGTCTGGAGATACACCGCGCCGCAGGTCGACTGGCTCAGACGCCGTGGATACCTCTCCTGAATCATGGCAAAACTCGAAAAAAGATTAAGGGCAATCGATAAGGAAATTGACAGATTCCGGATCAGAATAAAGGATTCTGAAGACTTAAAATCTGTCGAAGGCGTTTTTGATACGTTTACATTAAAGACCCTCTACCATCTCGCAAACAAGGGATACATCGACGCGCTCGGAGGTGTGATCAGTACAGGTAAGGAGGCGAACATCTACCATGCGTTCGGATGTGGGGGGGAGCGGGAGATCGCGATAAAGGTGTACCGCATCTCTACGAGCAATTTCCGTGCGATGTCGTCATACCTGATCGGAGATCCAAGATTCAAGAACGTAAGGCACGAGAAACGGAGCATCGTGTTCGCATGGACGAAGAAAGAACTGAGAAATCTGAAAAAAGCTCATGCAGCAGGAGTGCGTGTTCCGGAACCGTTTGTCGAGAGAAATAACGTTCTTTTGATGGAGTTTATCGGAGAGGATGAGATCCCTGCGCCGCAACTCCGTGTGGTGTCATTGACTCCTGATAAGGCGCGGAAGGCATTTGATACCACTGTGGAGTATGTCCGGCTATTATATCACGCAAATCTCGTACATGCCGACCTGAGCGAGTTTAACATTCTGATGCATGACAGCGAGGTTGTTTTCATCGATATGGGGCAGTCTGTGACCCTCGATCATCCGAATGCCATGGAGTTTCTGATGCGGGACATTCACAATGTCACGCGATTCTTCAGGAAGAAGGGCGTGCGGATCGAGGATGGCGCTGTCGCGGACGCGGTACTCGGCGAGTGAGTCAGATCGCCTTTAACCATCTGGTATTCTGGCGGGACGGCTTGTTCCGCGGTCATGCTTATATCTCGATGTTATCAGCCGCCGCCTGCAGGATCATGAGCCCGTCAAGGGCTGTGACCTTGCCGTCGCCATCGACGTCCGCATAATAGTTCTCTCCGCCGCTGGCTGCGATTGTAAGCGCGATCACTGCGTCGGCGGGGGTGATTTTGTTGTCACCGTTGAGGTCGCATTTCTGTGATGGGCTCGGCTGCATGAGAGGATAGCGATCCTGTGCACCGGAACCACCTGAAATATCATAAGGGGAGTCCCATATCCCACTCTTACCACGCTCACTGGCGTCGGGATGTTTTTCCTCGTAATCGCTCCAGTAGTTTCCCCCACACGGATAGCCATTGTCCCATGAGTTGGTGCCGGTGTTATCGGACGATGCTTGATCCATGTTGTCTATGAAGTTGTTGTGATAAACCCGGTTACCGCTCGATGATGCCGATAAACTGATGCCGCCTACGTTGTTTGATATATCATTGCCCACAAGCACATTGTTGCTCGAATAACCCAATGAGATGCCATAGTGGTTGTTTGATACGCTGGTATTCAGTATCCTGCTATTATTGGTTTCAAAAAGTTCTATTCCAATAGTTGTATCTGATAAGTCAAGATTCTTTACTGTGATATTATCACAGTTTACAAGTATAACCTGCCCGGCATCTGTGATTGTTTGATCTGATACATCCTCGAGATAAATGAGGGGCTTACCGTTCACCGTATTATCTTTAACGGTATTATTTTTAACGGAGTTTTTATATGACCCGGCAAGGAGACCATCATTTACAAAGATGTTGTTTGCGATTGTGTTGTTGTGCGAATACATCATGTAGATGCCTATATCGTTATTCTCACAGGCGTTGTCGTAGATTTCACTGTTTGATGAGCTGATCGAGATCCCACTATCACTGGCATTGACGCACCTGAAACCTCGAACCACGCAGTTATCAACTGTGATACTGATAGCATTGTCTAATCCATCTGCATCGATCGTTGGCAGCCCTTCGCCCTGAAGTGTAAGAGATCGGAAGAGCGTCGTGTAGGGAAAGAGTGTAGATCTCGGTGGTCGCCGTATCATTAAAAAAAAAA
>CBDAFH010000028.1:0-5977 GCA_965195165.1 uncultured ANME-2 cluster archaeon
CCGCAGCAGGGATTATCGCTTTCTTAATCATTCGCTTAAACCTCGCACTCACTATCCATTAACATTTTCATATCATTTCGCCCGATAACCAATCGAGTAATAATCCCAACGATCATCGCATCACAACCTCCCCTGGACGCATGCTCGTTCCAGCCGCCATCATCACGCCGACGTTAATGCTCGTATTGATCCCGGTATGCACGCCATCCCCCATGACCGCGCCGAGTTTCCTCCTGCCTGTGTCAACAGACTCGCCCTTCACAACCGCACGGATGTTCCTTCCGTCATGCCGCAGGTTTGCGATCTTCGTTCCGGCGCCAAGATTGCAGCCACGCCCGATGACACTATCCCCGACATAACTAAGATGGCCGATGTTTGTTCCGTCCATCACGATGCTGTTTTTGACCTCAACAGCATTTCCGATGCGTACGTTATCCCCTATAGACGTACCCGGTCTGATAAAGCAGTTCGGACCGATATCACAGTTCTCTCCGATTATCACCGGTCCTGTGATGTAAGAGCCGTTTCTGATAATGCTGCCCTTCCCGACCCGAATATTGCCGTTTAATGTAGAGTAGGGCTCGACTACGCCTGCAATCTCTGAATCGATGTCAGCAAGCAGATATTCGTTTGCATCCAGGAGGTTCCACGGTCTTCCGATATCGATCCATGTATCGAGCATCGAGAATCCGATATCGAGAACGCTTGCAAGCGCATTTATGGAATCCGTGATCTCGTATTCCCCGCGTACCGATTCCCCGGTCGCCCTGATGGCATCGAAGATGGTGTCGGAGAAGAGGTATATCCCTGCATTCACCAGATTCCCGGCTGCATGGTCTGGCTTCTCGATGAGCCGGGCGACCCTGCCGCCATCGGTCTTCACAACGCCGTACCCCGCGGGATTCTCCAGTTCCACCGTTGCAAGGACGATATCCTCCTTCCGCTCGATGAGAGCGCGGAGATCAGGCGGAGTAACGATCGCATCGCCGTTTAAGACGAGGAATCGATCCTCCACAGATCGGGAAGCCGTTTCTATCGCATGTGCAGTGCCGAGTTGCTCTCTCTGTTCCGCGTAATCGATGCGGACGCCAAGGCGGCTTCCGTCTCCAAAGTAATCCCTGATAACATCGCCCATGTACCCGACCACACAGACGAAATCGTCGATCCCGGCATCCCGGGCAGCAACGATGATATGCTCAAGTATCGGCCTGTTTGCAACCGGCAGCATCACCTTTGGGCATGATGCCGTAAGCGGACGCATTCTCGTCCCTTCACCTGCTGCGAGGATCACTGCTTTCATCGATTGCTCCTTTTACGCTTTTTTGTATCTCATGGTATAATTTCTCGACCACTCCCGAGGTCGCGCCCTCAACAGTGATCCGGATCAGGGGTTCTGTTCCTGACGGGCGGACGAGCGCCCACGCGTCATCGAATCCGAGCCGGATCCCGTCGATCGTGCTGATATCGGAAGAGGGGAGCGCACGCAGTTCTTCTTCGATCCTCCCGCTGTCGGGATCTCCGTGGTATGAGATCGATCCGCGCTTTATCTCATACTCCGGCATCGGCGAGAGATGATCGCTGAATCCCGCGTCCTCCCTGCTCAGTAGCTCAACGAGTCTTGCTGCAGCATAGATGCCCTCGGGACAGTACGATACTCGCGGAAATATCCATGTGCCGCTCGGCTCGCCGCCGAAATCAGCACCCGTGCGCTTCATCTCCTCTGCGATGAAGACATCACCGACCCGCGTTCTGATTATCTCGATATCAGGGAGCACTGCATCGATTAACATGGACGTGTCCACCGGAACAACCATCTTCTTCCTTGCTTCGTGCATTCCAAAGAACGCGAGGAGTTTGTCATTGCTGACAACCTCTCCCTGATCATCGACAGCGACCATCCGATCCGCATCGCCGTCATGCGCAATCCCGAGATCGGCATTCGTACTGAGAACCGCGGACTGAAGAGCAGTGAGCGTTTCGCTCTTCGGTTCGGGCTCGCGTCCCGGAAAAAAACCGTCTGGCTGGCTATTGAGTGTAACCACATCGCAACCCATCGCCCTTAACAGGTACGGCGTTGTGAGCGATGCTGCGCCGCAGCCACAGTCCACCACCACCCGCATCCTCTTCTCGATCTTGACGCTTGCAAGGATCATCGATATGTGATTTGAAACCGCGTTTCCGTCCGTTCTGACCGGATGCATCCGATCCCATGATGCGAATGCAAGTTTGGTATCCGCGTCCCCGGCATCTCCGATCAACCGTTCGATCGTCTTCTGCTGCTTTGAGTCAAACGCCATCCCATCGGGATTGAAGAGTTTTACGCCGATGTACTCGGGTGGATTGTGGGAGGCTGTCACCATGATGCCGCAGTCGTAATCCCTTGCAGCGTAGGCAAGCGTCGGCGTTGCAACCATTCCAACCAGTGTAACCCTGCATCCCACCGAGAGAAGCCCTGATATTGCTGCGTACTCGATCATCTCTGCTGCTCTTCTCGTGTCGTGCCCAACGACGACAGTGCCCCGGCCCGTGCCAACCGCCCGCCCGATCCGGAGGGCTAATTCTGACGTAACCGCCTGATTCGCGATTCCTCGTATCCCGCTCGATCCGAATTTCATGGTATCACTCCGGTCACCCTATCACCCTCACTCAACCGTAACGCTCTTCGCAAGATTTCTCGGCTTATCGATCTCGCAACCCCTGTGATGTGCGACATAGTATGCGAACAGCTGGAGCACGACTGAAGAGAGGACGGGCGCGATCCACGGGTTGGTATCAGGTATCCTGAGCACGTAGTCCACGTATTTCGCAATCTCAGTGTCACTCTCGTTTGCGATGCCGATGACGGTTGCGCCCCTTGCCTTCACTTCCTTGATGTTCCCAAGCGTCTTCTTGTACACCGGATCCTTTGTCGCTATCGCAACCACCGGGATCCCGTCGTAGATCAGGGCAAGCGGACCGTGCTTCATTTCGCCTGCTGGAAATCCTTCTGCCGGGATGTAGGAGATCTCTTTTAATTTGAGCGCGCCTTCAAGCGCGGCTGGATAGTTTGCGCCCCTGCCCATGAACAGGAACTGATCCGCATCAGCAAACATGGTTGCGCACTCCCGGATGGCTGGCGCACTGTTGAGCACACGCTGGATGTTTCCGCTCATCTGCTTTAATTCGTAGACGAAGTCGTTTACATCTGCCGTTGATAACGTCTTTCTCGCCTTACCAAGCTGCACCGAAAGCAGAAGCAGACATGCCAGTTGCGATGTGAACGATTTGGTGGCAGCAACACCGATCTCTGGTCCCGCTCTCGTTAACAGGCACTGGCACTCCCTTGTTATGCTGCTTCCGAGCACATTGACGATCCCGAGTTTCTGGCCACCCTTCGATCCCGCTTCCCTGATCGCTGCAAGGGTGTCAGCGGTCTCTCCCGACTGCGTGATCGCTATCACAAGATCGCCGCAATCGATGATCGGGTCTGTGTACCTGAACTCGGATGCGATCTCGGCATCGACGGGGATTCTGGCAAACCGCTCGATCACATACCTCCCAAAGAGCCCGGCATGGTACGAGGTTCCACATGCGATGATCACGATCCTCCTGACGTTCGGCAGCGCCACACCGAGATCGATCCCGTCTGCCGATATTCTCCCTGAAAACGTGTCCCTGATGGTGTCTGGCTGTTCGAATATCTCTTTTAGCATGAAATGCTCATAACCGCTCTTCTCTGCCGCCTCGGAATCCCATTCTATCGTTTCGATCTTCTTCTCAACAGAAACCCCATCGAGCGTCGTTATATCGACACCGGAATCTGTTATTACGCCGATCTCCCCATCGTTCATGAAGATGACATCTCTCGTGTACTTAAGGATCCCGGATGCGTCAGATGCCACAAAAACCCCGCCATTCCCAAGCCCAATGACGAGGGGGCTATCCTTCCGCGCAACGACGATCCTGTCAGGATTGTCAGCACTTATCGCCGCGAGTGCGTACGACCCGCGAACCATCGATAGCGCGTTTCGCACTGCTGATTCAAGATCGCCGTCATAGTATTCCTCGATCAGATGCGGAAGTACTTCCGTGTCAGTCTCTGACCTGAATTCGTGGCCCGATTCAATCAATTTGTCCTTGATCTCTATATAGTTCTCGATAATCCCGTTGTGGACGAGAGCGATCCTGCCCGTACCATCAGAGTGTGGATGCGCGTTCCTGGTCGATGGCTTTCCATGCGTTGCCCACCGCGTATGCCCGATTCCGATGCGCCCCCCAAGCGCAGGCGTGATCGATATCAGGTCACTGACGCTTCCTTCGGTCTTGAATGTCCGGATCTCATCATTTTCATCGTTTAAGATGGCGATTCCGGCAGAGTCATATCCGCGGTACTCCAGTTTCTTCAAGAGATCGAAGAGAACCGGCATGGCTCCGGATGTAACGCCCTTGAAAAATTCTCCGTCTCGGACGTCGACGGCGGAGGCGTTAACGTCTGTGAAACACTTTCCGTCCCAGACATCGACGGCGGAGCCGTTACCGAGATAACCGACGATGCCGCACATATCACATCACCAGCGCATGGGGTGGTATCTGCTTCCGGATGACAGCACCAGTCTCGATCCTGCACTCTGTTCCGACAAGTGTGCCAGCCGCAGTCGAGACGTTGCATCCGACCCTGTTACCATCGCCGAGTACGGTGCCGAGTTCGTCTGCGTGGTGCAGCATCCCTTCCAGTTCTATCATCAGATTCTTTCCGCTCTCTGTGATGAAATGGCTCTCGATGAGGTTGTTCTCGCCTATAATGGAATTTTTAATGGTGCTTCCCGAGCCGATGTACGTGTTATCGAGGATCACGCTGTTCCTGATGTAAGTGAACGGCTCGATCGTGACGTTGTCTCCGATGGATGTTGACGGCGCGATGACCACATTCGGACCGATCTCACAGTCCCTTCCGATGATCACAGGACCTTTGATGTACGAACCTGCTCCGATGATCGAACCGCTTCCAATGACCACTCTACCCTTGATCGAACCGCCCACCTCCGCGGTTTCGTGCACCGATTCAGAAATGTCATCAAGAATCCTTGCGTTCACTCCGAGCAGATTCCATGAATGTATCACATCCATCCACGTGTGATCTGTTCTGTATGCATGGACCCCGTATCCGGAATCGACCATCCGCTGTATCGAATCCGTGATCCCGAATTCACCAAGATCGGACTCGAGCGTCTCCTCGATCGCATCAAAGATATCCGGGCCGAATATGTAGATTCCCGTATTGACATTGTGGACATCCTTGAGCGTTAGACCCTCGATGATCTTCAGAACTTCCCCATCCCGCTCCTCAACAAGAGCATATCCTGTGGCATCCGCTCTTGCTGCCGTCAGAATCGATACGCCTCCCGTGTGTTTCTCTGTGAGATCTGCAATCGTCTCTTCGCTCACGAGATTGTCTCCATTGAGTACAAGAAATTCACCCTCCACGAGATCCTTTGCCTGTTTTATCGCGTATGCCGTACCGAGTTGCTGTTTCTGCTCCGCATATTCGATAGTGACATCAAAATCCTTCCCGTTCCCGAAATAATTCATGATGCGCTCTTTTGCATACCCCACAACCATTACAACATCCCTGATGCCGCTGTCATGCAGCGCACGAACCACATACTCGACCGTTGGCTTGTTTGCAACAGGAAGCATCACCTTTGATCTCGTAAGTGTCAGTGGTCTGCACCGTACCCCCTCACCCGCAGCAAGAATAACCGCCTTCATAAGTGACTATCTATTGGTCACTGCTTTAAATATATTGCACACTTCATTGCAAGATTCGCTTACTTGAAACGTGTCACCTATAAACGTCGCTTCCGATATGCATCCCATGCCTCAAACAGAAGCCATAATGCGAGCACGAATATCACGATGCCCATTCCGGTCAACAACAGCATATCTTGCTCTCCTGATGTGATATAACCGATATAATGTGTCCGGATATTCAGTAACA
>CBDAFH010000029.1:0-5204 GCA_965195165.1 uncultured ANME-2 cluster archaeon
GTGGAGAGTTCCGCCTTCAACTGGTCGAGCGATGGCAACTCATCAGCAGCACCGAGAAGCGACTTCATTTCCCAGAGCAACTGGCTATACCGCATATACAGTCTCTGCAGATGCGTATCTTCCATCGCAACAAGTCTCTTGAATACCTGCGCCGCTTTCTCGTCTTTAACGCGCTTTTGCGCCTTTGTGTAGAAATCAAGTGCGCCCTTCTCGAGCATGAGCGCAACTATCAACACGTCAAAAGTCTCCTCGCCCCCCGTTATCAGTTTATCTTCAGTAGTTCCCTTGACGACCTCGTAGTCCCATTTACGGATCCCCCCATTGAGATTGTAGACATTCTCAAATCCGAGACCACAGAGGAGGATGCTTGCAGCCATGCTCCTGTGCCCGGAGCGGCAGTACGGGATGATCCCTCGGTCCTTGTCGAGTTCTCCGTACCTGTACTCAAGTTCCCCAAGCGGGATTAATTTCGCTCCGGGAATGTGCCCTGCCTCGTATTCACGGGGCTGTCTCACGTCCAGCAGTTGAAATTCGCTTTCCGTATCCTTATCAAGGCGTTCTTTAACCTCATGAGGCGCAAGTCTCTTTATTTCGTCGATGGAGCAGTTCAGTTTCATGTATCCGACGCCGCAGGAGGTGTAAATACCCGTGCTGCGAGTTCCCGGTCAAGCATGAGGAGTCCGTTGCCGTCCACTCCAACGATCTTTAACCTGGCGATGATATCGTTGTCGTTCCCCTCCTCCTCGATCTGTTCGGTTATGAACCACTGGAGGAAGATGTTTGTGGCATGATCCTTCTCCGCGATCGCCAGATCCACGAGATCGTTGATGCAGCCCGTGATGAATCTCTCGTGCGTAAGGGTCTTCTCAAACATATCAAGCGGCGACTCAAACTCTGTCGCAGGCCCCTTTATCGCATCGAGCAACACCCGCCCGCCCTGATCATTGATATAATCGTAGATCTTCATCGCATGTGACATCTCCTCATGATACTGGACCATGAACCAGCTGGCAAAGCCTTTCAGCCCGGTGTACGTGCTGTAGGTAGACATCGACATGTAGAGATACGCTGAATAGATCTCGTTGTTGACCTGTTCATTCAAGCGTTCCGTCATCGTTTCGCTTAACATTACTTTCCTCCATATCAATTCTGTCAATAATATTATTTCTCAAGCATCTTTCCAGCGATCTCCGCACCATACTTCCGGCATTCATCCAGCGTTGGGCCTGATGGTTTTCCGAGGATCCGCAGAACATCCATCTGTTCCATGTCGCAGTCTTTTAGCACACGCTTGAGCGTCTTTGGAGCTTCTCCACTGTGCCCATAAGCTCCGAAGGTTGCGCAGACCTTCCCACCCATATCGACATCCTTCAGCATCTCTGCAAGCGTTACTATCGCAGGAATCGGCTTTCGGTTGTATGTGGGCGAGCCTATCGCGACGCCCTGTGCACCTGTGATCTCTGCAACGATCTCTTCCTTCGATATGTCTGCCACATTCATGAGAACGGTATCAACACCCTCGTCCCGTGCTCCGATCTCTATGCCTTCTGCAACAGCTCTGGTATTGTTAGTCCCTGTCCCGTAGACGATTACAAGTTTTGGTTTTGGGTCTGTCATGGTTCTCGCACCTCCTTTATCCAATCCGTAAAAAGAGATGCCCCACACCTACGTTATGGAGCATCTGGAGAGTATCGCTGAAGCAACCGCCGATGCATCTTCGAGCGGAAAATCATCGGTGTCGAGCGTCTCTGCGAGTTCATCGAAGTGCGTCTCTTTGCCACCGACCCTGCATGCCATCTTGGTTCCAGGCGGGAAGAGATTCTTTAGCTCGTCCGTGTTCTTCACAGGGAACTTGACTGCTGCATCTTTCAGCATCTCAACGATCTCGACCTTGAGTTCCTCAATCTCACCAATCGCGCTCTGCGTTGGTGCATCATGTGCAAGTTTATGTTCTTCTGCCATTTTGACCACCTTGCTGGTACTCAATTATCCAATCTGTAATAAGTGTTTTGGTGGCTTATTCGCACATCATAATCGATATCGTGCGGATGTTTTGCGAATATCGTCTTAAATCCATCAATTCTTGACGATATTCGAACGATGAGTTTTTAAAGTTGCGTTGCCTATTATTTGCTCCCTTCATCAGTCACTATCTTTAGCAAAGCAGCGGCCACTTCTAAAGAAGTATAATCTTCCTGAATAAGTTTTTCAACCAAATTATTACATTTTCCCAGATGCCCGGCATCAATAATCCCTTTAACTTTTTCTAAAAGCAAGTTCGTCCTGATCTCTTCGACATCACTGACAGAAGGAACTTTCTGAGCTATAATTTTAGTTTTTGTGAATCTTTGTATCTGCCGTATTCTATATGCCTCCTTGCCGATCACAAATGTAAATGCATACCCCGCTTTTCCTGCCCTGGCGGTTCTTCCGATTCTGTGTACATAATATTCATCATCAGTAGGTATGTCATAGTTGAACACGGCGTCTGTAGCCCCTACATCGATTCCCCGGGCTGCCACATCAGTTGCCACTACAATATCAATCTCCCCCCTTCTGAATTTAGACATGACGCTGTCTCTTTGATTCTGCTGCAGACCCCCGTGCAGCCCCTCAGCCAGATATCCTCTTGCCTTGAGGCTTTCAACCAATTCATCCACACGTCTTTTTGTATTACAAAAGACCAGCGATAATTTTAGATTGTAAAGATCGATTAAACGAGACAGGGCCTCCGTTTTTGCTTGCTGCTTGACTTCAACAAAAAATTGTTCGACATCGGGAACGGTCATCTCCCTATGTACCAATTTTATCAGTTGTGGGTCTTTCTGATATCGTTTCGTTAATTTTAAAATGGCTTTTGACATGGTTGCAGAGAATAGGATTGTCTGCCTTTTATCCGGGATTTTCTTAACAACAGTTTCGATGTCGTCTCTAAATCCCATGTCCAGCATTTCATCCGCTTCATCCAGTATGATTATCTTTACGCCATCCATTCTCAAAGTGCGGCGGTTTAAATGATCCATGACGCGGCCAGGAGTGCCGATAACAATCTGCACACCTTCTCTTAATGCTTTAATCTGGCGCCCTATGGGCTGTCCACCATAAACGGGTAAAATCCTGATGCGTTTTTTATACTTTGAAAGATTTTTCAGCTCTTCTGATACCTGAATTGCCAGCTCTCTTGTGGGGCATAAAATTACAGCCTGCAATTTCTTATTTTCCGGATCTACCCTCTCCAAAGTTGCAATTCCGAAAGCTGCCGTCTTTCCTGTACCTGTTTGCGCCTGCCCAATCACATCTTTTCCATCCAACATATATGGAATGGATTGATTCTGAATCGTGGTGGGCTCTTCAAAACCCATATCTGCGATTGCCCGATGCATTTCTTTTGATAAATGCAAATCTTCAAATCCTGAACTTTCCATTTGTAATCTCCTTTACTCTCATTTGTTTGTTACCTTACTTAACATCTGGCACAACCCCAATTTTTCTGGTTCTGCTGTTTTCTGATGGTCGCTAACCCCGGACATTCAGCCACCTTGATCGCCTTGCTGGTACTCAATTATCCGATCTGTAATAATCGTTTTGGTGGCTTATTTGCACACCATAATCGCTATCGAGCGACGGTTTTGAGAATATCGTCTTAAATCCATCAATTCTTAACGATATTCGAACGATAAGTTTTTAAAGTCGTATTGTAAAATGAGGATGAAGCGCGCTTAAAGCGCACTGATTTGCACGCATCAGGATGTTTGACCGCTGATGCCAGCGGATTCCTTAAACATCCTGTAACACACATAGGAGGTGTTGTAATTGGCTAAACTGGCTGTAATCTACGGAACCGGAACCGGTCACACCGGAGAGATGGCAGAACAGATAGATGACGGGGCAAGGTCTGAGGGTCTTGAGACTGAAGTGATACTGCTCGGTAACGTGACCGAGGATGTGCCCGGCGGCGGGCGCACAACGAGTGTGGACGACGCGCTCGCGATCATGGACTCGGCAGATGCCGTTGCGATTGGCTCATCGACGTATGAGATGAAACCGGTCGTCTTTGTGGAGCAATTACTAAAGAAGGCTGGAAGCCTTGATCTGTCTGACAAGGTCGGGGCAGCATTCGGACCTTACGCAACCCGCCCGAAAGCTGTCGGAATCATCATCGATGCCATGAAAGACTGGGGCATGGATGTGGTGGAACCGGGCCTGCAGGTATCAGGTGCGATCACCGGCAAGATAAAACAGGAGTCAAGGGAGCTTGGCGAGAGCATCGCAAGAGCACTTTTTCGAAAAGAGTTAGGAGGTGAGTAAGATGGATAAGATAACAGACGATGTAAAGAAGGTTCTTGAAAAGATCGGGTGGGGCTCGGTTGCCACGGCATCAAAAGGTGGCGTACCGAATGTCTCGCCGAAGGGCAGCTTTAAGATCGTTGATGAGCAGACGATCCAGTTTGCGGATATCTTCTCAGAACACACCAGAAAGAACCTCACGGAGAACCCAAGGGTCGCAATCGACATCGTGGACGCAGAGACCGCATCAGGATATCAACTCAAGGGAACCGCTACACTTGCGGATAGCGGACCAGCGTTTGACGCGGCAAAGGAAGAGCTTGCCAAGGCGGGGTTTCCAGCGCCGAAGAACCTCGTCACGGTTACAGTTACCGAGGTATACAGTGTGAATCCAGGAGGCAGTTAGGATCATGGAAAAGACGCTTGAAAACCTGACAAAAGCCTTCATCGGCGAGAGTCAGGCGCGGAACCGGTACACGTTCTATGCGAAAGTTGCAAAGAAAGAGGGCTTTGAGCAGATCTCAGATATCTTCCTTCTGACCGCGGAGAACGAACGGGAACATGCGAAGTGGCTCTTCAGGATGATCGATGAACTGCGGCAGAAGATTCCCGGAAAACCTGATGAGATCGTCGTGGAAGCCGCAGCCCCGCTAACTCTCGGCACAACCGCTGAGAACCTCGCCGCAGCGATCGCTGGCGAGAACTACGAGACTACAACGATGTGTCCTGCGTTTGCAGACGTTGCAAAAAGCGAAGGACTGGATGGGATTGCCCAAAGACTTCGGATGATAGCGGTTGCGGAGGCACATCACGAAGAGCGATACAGGAAACTGCTTGCAACGGTCGATGCGGGCACGGTCTTTACGAAGGATACGAAGGTCATCTGGGTCGGCAGGAAGTGCGGATATGTGCACGAG
>CBDAFH010000030.1:0-16906 GCA_965195165.1 uncultured ANME-2 cluster archaeon
CCCCCACCACGCGTCCATTCTGCTCTGGAGTTCCAACGCTCACCCTGACAAGAGCGTCTCCTGCGCCGCGGAATGACGAGCAGTCCCGCACTATGATTCCTTTGCGTGCAAGGAGATCGCATACCTCATCTGACCGGTGCGGCGAGACATCTACGAGCACAAAGTTCGCTTCTGACGGATAGACCTTAAACGGGATCTCCATTAGCGTTCTGCGCCCGTCCCGAACAAGTTTGACACTATGTTTCAGGTGCGCATCATCGCCAAGCGCTGCTATGCCTGCCGCCGATGCAAGACTGCTGACCGAAAACGGGGTCGCATATCCCAGATACTCATCCCGCATCCGCTCGGGCATGACCGCGTAGCCAACCCGCAAGCCCGCAAGCCCGAATGCCTTTGAAAGCGTGCGCCCGACCACCAGATTATCGTACTCCCGTACAAGATGGATCATGCTCGTACTCGCGAATTCGACGTACGCCTCATCGAGAAACACGACCGCACCGCAACCATTGCAGCCACAGTAGTCACCACACCCATCCAGGATCGTCCGGAGATCAGACTCTGATACCAGGTTTCCGCTCGGGTTATTAGGGGAGCAGAGAAAGATGACCCGCGTCTCATCTGTCACCTGCGATACGATCGCCTGTGGATCGAAGCCAAAGTTCTCGTCTCTCGGTACGAAGACCGGGGTGCCGTGATGCGTGCATGCCGAGATCGCGTAGTAGCTGAAGGTTGGCACCGGTATGATCGCTTCTCCTGGCATAAGCATCCGCATCAGGGTATCGATGACTCCATCCATCCCCGCGCTTGCCACGATGTTTGCACCCGGGTAGCCGGTGTATCCGGATAGCGCATCGCAGAGACCCGATGCATCGCTATCGGGATATATGCTAACCTCGTTTGCATGCTCGATTAGGGCCCTGACCGCAGCAGGCGCGGGTCCGAGTGGGTTTTCGTTCGATCCGAGTTTGATGATCTCATCTGCCGGGATGTTGTACTGCTCGCTAATCTCCGCGATCGATCTGCCGGGCACGTACTTGGTGTTGGGGCTGGTGCTCTGTAGAGGTTTCATGGTCTGTGATTGGGTTTTTTCGTGCTTGCTCAACTATGTTGTGGTTGCTCGGGAGAGGGTGCTTTGTTTTGTGGCGTTTGGGCTTGCTGCTCAAGCATATGATCAATAAACTATTTCTCAGTTTGTGGGGCTTTTTAATTTTGTTGGGTCGTCCACAGCCAGCGGGGATGGCATTACCCGAAAAACACGAGAGACCGTAGACGAAGCAGTCGTAACTCTGATCCTCTGTGACTCTACATACTGACTTCGCCGCATGATTTCGCAGAATCGCACTGCTGAATATTTGTGGCAATTTGTGGAGGATCTCTCAAAACACAACTCTCATTTTTTGTTTTACATCGGATTATTTTAAATAAAATAGAAGTATTATTTCATTAACTATCACTTGTTATAATAATTAATTATAGTTGCATATTTACATTTTGATTGATGGGTATATCCCAATAGGAATTTTGAAAATTAGATATAATTATTTTCCATCAAAATACCCACTCATATCACCCCGATATACCCAGCAAAAACCGCACGCAGTGATAACGACCCCTCTTGCTACCGATTTTTACCTGCGGGTATGCGGATCTACCCATCTGTTATGCGTTTACCCCCCATGTTGTCGGTAGGGATTTGCGTATTCCTATAGTTTCTGGAATGATCGAGTTGGCTCGATTATTTTCCGGTAGATAAGTATATAACTATTTTTAGTAAAAATCGTACTTGCATCAGACTTCTGAAATGTTTAATGAAATATGCTATAGCATAATTTTATTATAAAGTATTTAGTTTATTGATTCTATTAATTAATTTTAAACATGTGAATTTTAAATGAGTAAATTTAGTACCTGTTGTAAAATAATGCTAAATTGAAACAAAAAGTGAGAGTTAACAGTTGCCCACTTCCGCAAACAATAAATTGGATGAGAGGATCAGACTAACCGAGGATGTGATGACACGAGCAGACTAAAAAAGATACCAGGGATCATGGTGGCGTTTGATATGGAGGATCCATCCACTGCGGTACACCTGGCAGAGGAACTGGGTAGCGCTGATGGTAATTTTGCAATCAAGGTCGGAAGACCTCTTGAGATGCAGACCGGAAAGGAGATCATCTCACGAATCAGGGACGCTACAGACATCCCGATAATCTATGATGGAAAGATTGCGGACATCCCTTATGTCAGTGCAAAGATAGCAGAGATCGCCTACGATGCAGGCGCGGACGGTGTTATCATGCATGCGTTCGTTGGCGCGGATGCCGTGCGCGAGGTCGTGGATCTGGGCAAAGGCGACGTGATCACAGTCATCGAGATGACGCATCCGGGTTCGGTCGAATACCTCGAACCAATCTCAGAGCGGCTCATCCGGATGGTATCGGGGATCGGTGTTGACGGGGTGGTTCTGCCTGCCACGCGTCCGGAGCGGGTCAGGAGACTATCAGAATTGCTCAAAAGTGGGGGTGGAAGTGAGACCTACATCATATCGCCGGGAGTACGTGCACAGGGCGCAGAGCCTGGGGACGCTATTACCAGCGGGGCTGACTACGAGATCGTGGGGCGTGCGATCTACCAATCAGAGAACCCGAAGGACTCGGCAGAACAGATTTACAGGGAGATCATCGATCGATTGCGGGGTGACTAACATGAAACAACACCAGAAAGATTTTTTGCTGCACCTGCTCGAATCAGGCGCGATAAAGTTCGGGGAGTTCAGACTTAAGAGCGGGCGGGTATCGCCTTATTTCGTCAACATCGCTGTTGCAATCAATACCGGCAGGAGAGCTTCCGAAACAGCAGACGCGTACGTGGCAGAGATCGTTGATGGCGCGGTCGGCACCGATTTTGATTACATACATGGTCCCGCATATAAGGGAATTCCGCTCTCGGTGCTGATCGCAGAAAAACTCTGGAGCCGGAGTCGGGGGCAGGATGCGGAGGAGATTGATCTGCGCTGGGGCTATGACCGGAAGGAAGAGAAGCGGTACGGGGATCCGTCAGAGACAAGGATCGTTGGCGACCTCCGGGACGGGGATTCTGTCCTGATAGTGGATGATGTGGTCGTTACCGGGAAGACAAAGATCGATAACTGGGCGAAACTGACCAGTTACAGGGATCTGAGTCCGAAAGGCATCCTGGTGGCGGTCGATCGGCAGGAGGTCGATGAAGCTGGCAACGATACCACGGAGATGCTGACAGATGCCGGTCTAACTGTGTATCCGATACTTAAGATCACAGAGATCTTCGATTACCTGCTGAACCGGTCTGTCGGTGGGGTTGTGTACGTGGACGACCGGATACACGCGGTGTTTTATGAGTATTTTAAAGAGCAGGGGGTGGATCTTTAGCGTTTACACCAACATAGGCCCAAGAATCCTCGAAAAGCTTATACTCGATTACAGTGTAATACTGGTGGGCTGCTTTGCATGAACCGGGGAAAAATTATTATCGTATTATGCATGGTACTACTATCGATCCAGATAGTCAGCAGATACGCTGAATCTTACCGCAGGAACGAATGAGACGTTTGCAGATAATCGAACCGTTTTGATCACGGTAAATCTCACGAACACGCCGGGTTACCCGGTCAATAACACGCGCGTGAATTTCACCGCGGATTGTGGAATCTTAAGCGCAGGTTATAACTATACCGACGCTTCCGGAATCGCCGTCGTAAACATCAGTTCGTGGGATCTCTGTACTGCAAACATCACGGCACAGGCGCCGAATGCCACAAACACGACAGTTAATGTAACCTTTGTCATAGGACCGATCTCGCAGATCGTACTCTCTGCCAATTCATCCGGAACTGTGGACACCGCGCATCCGGTCACGGCAACCGTATATGATAAGAATAGGGACGAGTTTGCGAATGATGAAAGCAAGTGGCGGGTGATGCCGAATGTGGCACTGAACTTCAACGCCACTTCACCTCTGCCCAATCAATGGAACAGCCCGGATGATGACTATAATGCGTCTGCGCCTCCATCGCCAAGCACTACCGATGAGAACGGCACCACAACCGTGACGATGCATCTCTCTTCACGGGCAGGAATCAACCGCCTCGACGTGAACGTCACAAATGAGGTGGATGAGGAGGTGACTGGGTACTAGGTGATCGTCGGTCTTGCAGGCGAAGCGACAAACATCACCGTAACCGAAGTCCTGAGAACGTCTCTGCCAATGGCATCGATCTCTCGCACGTAACCGGCAAGGTCACAGACGGGTTTGGAAATCCACTCCTGTCGACAGGCGCGATCCGGTTCAACATAACAGACATGGACCCCATCATCAAGCCGCTCAATTCGGTTGGAGAGGCAACGATAAGCATCAGACCATCGAAATTCACAGGCAGTGTAGCAGTGAACGGCACATACATCAATGTGACCGGCGACTACACGAATCTCACCGACTCGGCAACTGTGATATTCTATGCAGAGGAGCCTGCAGGAGTTGTTGTTAGGGCCGATGCCACAAAGATATCCACATCAAACACCCCCGGAGTCAATATATCAACGATCACCGCAACCGTGATCGATAAATGGGGGCACACGCTTCCGGGTAGAACTGTTGATTTCATTCTCACAAGTACAACAGGTACCGGATCTCTCTCGCCACCCACCACTAAAACGACCGATTCGCGTGGACAGGTAATGATCACGCTGCAATCGGACATTGCCGGAGATGCAACCGTTACCGCAAAAGTGCTTAATGATTCGGGATACAAGATCGGAGGGAGTATCGTTATCCAGATCATGGACAAACCTTTCGTCTCGGTCATAACAACGATCGAACCGGATCCGGTCGCGCCGGGGGGGATCGTCAACGTGACCACGTCCGTATCAGGGCAGGGCGACATCACAGGAATATATCTTGCTGCTCATGCGATGCTGACACTCGACAGGTCAGGGAGCATGGATCCTGACTATACGCGGGAGCGCCGCTTGATGTTGCGCTCGTTCTCGACCGGTCAGGGAGTATGGAGTTTCTTGGAACCGATCCCGAGCAGCCGATGACCGATGCAAAGACCGCGGCAAAGGTATTTATGGATAATCTCGTCTCGAACGCACAGGTCGGGTGGTATCGTTTGAAAGTGGTGTTGTGACCGAGATCGGACTCACGCTGCTTAACTCTTCTGACAATAAAACGCTTGTCCGGAATGCAATCGATGGCATACCCACCGATAGTGGCACTGCGATAGGGGGTGGACTTGCGGATGCCAACACCATGCTTATAGATGGGCGGGCTGATGCGAGGAAGATCGCGGTTCTGCTTACCGATGGCGTATGTAATACGGGAGGCGATCAGGATTGTTCGAATGCGATATTGGTTGCAAACACAAACTACATCACGATATATACCATCGGTCTTGGCAGCGCAGAGCACATAGATGAGCCGCTCCTGCAGCGCGTCGCATCCGAGACCGGCGGCACGTACCACAATGCACCGTCCAGTTCCGAACTGCACGGTGTGTATAACTCGATTGCGCAGGAGATTAGTGATTACGACATTACAGAGATCGAGTACGGTACCGAAGGTTTCACGCCATACAATTACGAGACTGCGGGCACTCTTACACCGATCAACACGGCACCACCATACATTCTAAAATTTGACGCTTATGATATTGATGACACCGGCGAAGATTGTTATGTCGATGTCAATGGAAAATACCTCATCGAGATTCCAGTAACTGGTAATGTGGCATGGGGGGATTTGAATATGACATCTCACATCTTGTACAGAACGGAACAAATGTGATCAGTTTCTACGATCCCAATGACTACACCAATGCCATCAGAAACGTTGTGATACTTGCGAACAATGTAACGATAGCACAGTACCCTGCCCAAGTCGATCTTGAGAAAGCTAATCCATACAACGGTACATTCAACACCTCGTATTACAGCTTCGAGGACACTTTCCCAACCAACGAAACCATAAACGACCTGAAGGTACTTGTAAACTGGGAGAACACCGCCACCGACCTGAATCTCAGACTCACGAGCCCGAGCGGACATGTATACGGAATCGGAGGCGACGCCACCGGCTACTACTTCGATGACCGTGAGGCGATTCCGATCGACCTCCATGCTCCGGAGTTCGACACATACATCGCATCAGCAAGCCCGGACACGGTCTTTGCGGACGCGACTTCATTCTATGTAACTGACAACGGCGCAGGAGGGGAGCAGAGATGTTCGATTATGCGCTGGAAACTTCCAGATGCGCCAACACACAACGCACAGATCGAGAGCGTGACGATGCATCTGCGCGGCATAACTCCAACCTCTGATCCGAGTACTGAGCACAGATTCATCAACATCTACGATCTGACAACCAGTTACAGCGATGATCCGACATGGAACTGCAACGACAGTTCCACAGGTCAGCGATAGGAATCCGGCAGCAGTTTCAGCAGCGCGGACAACGATTCATATCTCATCGACTCAGTGGCACTGCCATCATCGATCACCGATGATGTGGTTGAATTCAACATCACAAGCGCAAACTGGAGTGGCAGCCGTCTTCCTGACTGGGGCAAGGAATGCAGCATCGTGCTCACAGGATCAGGTTATGGTGGGGCAGGTGCCGACAGGTTCGCATCCAGCGAGACAAACCCGAATGATCACACATACAGGCTGAATGGCTACCGCCCGCTTGTCACGATCACGTACTCGATACCGAGAGGTACGTCAGAATATATCTGGATTCATCCGCTCCCGTACACGTATCCGGCTACCAATGCAGATACGGTCGAGAACGGGGACTGGACCGTGCAGGTTACAGGGTCAGGTGCTGGTGTCGAGCAGCTCAATATCGCCACGTACATCGACAAGAAGAGTGCGGCAAAGCTTGCACCCCATGCATTCATATCGAGTCTTAATCCGGTCAGGGAGGATCGGGTCGGACTTGCGACATACAGTTATTCGAGCACGAACGAGACATCTAGCCAGACGACTTATGTCTGCGAGGGAAACCAGTGGGAAGGTTATTTCACGGTCAACACAGGGGGGGTTTATTATTTCAATCTGACATGGGCTAATGCATCTGACAATCTCGATCTGTGCCTCTATGATGGAATAACAGTTCTCAACTCATCCGCGACCGGTTCAAATCCGGAGACTGTGAGCGCTACGCTACTGACAGGTACGGATTACCGCGTCGTTGTCAATGGAACAAACGTTACAGGAAATGATACGCGATTTACAATCAACGTCTCCAGTTCACCACTAAGAGATGTTATGTGTGCTTATCGTAACAGTGATAGTCTTACCAGCAAGAAGATTCCAAGATACCGGCAATGGGAGGGGGGGATTGGTCGAATGAAGAATCTGCGAATAACGTAGGTGGAATAATTAACTGGATTGTGATGCAGTCATGCTCGACAAGGAACGAGACGGTCATGGGGGCGCTTGATTCATCGTACGATTTTAATGTGCAGATCTGGGACGGTTCGTCTTGGGGTGCGGTGGTGGAATTTTTCAAGTCATTGGATTAGTGCACGTGTCGTGGGTTCGACATCGCTTATGAGCAGATCTCGGGCGACGCTGTGGTTGTGTATGGGGAGTCGGGCGGAGTTCCGAAATATCGGGTGTGGGATGGGTCATCATGGACTGATGGAGCTTTCGTGGATGTTACGAATCCGGGTACCGGGGATGTCTGGTGGGTCAGACTCGCTGCAAAACCAAACTCAAATGAGATGGTTCTTGCAACGCTTGATGATGCAAGAGATATCCGTGCTCAGGTCTGGGACGGATCGAGCTGGGGCAGCACCGTCGCAATCACGGATGATTCCAGAGCATACGGCTACCAGTGCTATGATGCGGTCTATGATCGGAATGATAACGCCATGGTTGTGTGGTCTGATATGGGCACCTCGACTGTCAGATATCGTGTCTGGAATGGTATCGCGTGGAGTGCTGCCAGCGATGTATATTCGTTCACAGATAGTGTGTACTGGATCAAACTTGCATCAGATCCGAACTCAGATAACATTCTCATGGGTGCATTGGACTCAGCGTATGACATCAGCGTGAGCACATAGAACGGCGCGGCATGGGTTACTACAGACCGGGAGATCGAGACCACCTCACACGGTAGCGACAGAAGATACTTCGATGTAAGTTTCGAACAGACATCAGGCACCGACATGGTCGTGTGGAGTGATAATACGCACACTCCGAAGTACCAGACATGGAATGCGACAGATGATTCGTGGAGTCCGGAGTCCTCTGCATCGAGCATCGGTACGAATTATGTTTCGTGGGTGCAACTGACACCGGACCCAGACTCAGACGAGACATTCCTCATGACATCTGAAGGCGGTGACTATGGCATCGATATTCAGAGGTGGGATGGCTCATCATGGGGCGTTGTTTCCGAGGTCGAAACATATTCCGAACGGCGATACGAATGCTTCGATCTCACATATTCGCAGCAGGATACCGCAGTTGCACAGACAACCGTGAACTGGCTCGAATGGCAGGCAAAGATCGATAACTCACTCAACGATTCGATCGGCAGCTTCACTCCGATCAGCACCTCTATCGATGCCCTCACAGCGGACGGCATGACCGCGATCGATGAGGGGCTGTATGAGGCGAACAATGCGCTCTACGATTACTTTGCCGCAGCATCAAAACCAATCGATAACGGCACGATCGTCCTGATGACAGACGGCATCGACAATGTGGGCTACCACTCGATGATCGCGGAGGCAGAGCGTGCGGCAGCAAACAACACCACCATATTCACAGTCGGATTCGGCTCTACGATCGATGACCGGGTACTCCGGCAGATCGCAAACGTCACAGGTGGGGAATACTATTTCGCTCCGAATGCGACTGTCTTAAAGAACATCTTCGAGGGGATCGCAGGCGAACTTGGAAACTTCACTGCGCCCGAGCCGAAGATTACTATACTGCTCGGAAACAACGCCACAGTCGAGGGCGTGTTAGCGAACGTAACATATATCAACAACAGTGCAATCGTCACGTACTTCAATTGCACTCTTGCCGATTGCTCGGAAGGGCAGTATGAGGATGAGTATTTGAACCCGAATGTCACCTACACAGGAGACCGGACGATACTCTCGTGGGATATCGGAAACCGTCCGGATCGCATCATAACGGTTGGGACGTACTGGAATGTGACCTATCAACTACAGATCGATAATGAGAGCGCAGGATACGTTCCTATAATCCTTGATCCATCGTGCGTCACTTATGATAGTGACGGAGGAGAAGGGAACTGCAGCAACAACCTTATTCCGAATGTTAACGTGGATGTGGTGGGTAACGAGACAAACTCGAGCACGAAACCTGCAGATAGTATCGAACTCGCCAACAAAGCAGTATCCGGCGGACCTCCATTCCGACCATCTTCAACGCCAGATACCGTGCAGGAGTATGCATACCGGATGACCGCATATCTCAAAGACGATGATGAAAGCCCGGTCGAGTTCGGTACAGTCGTCGAGTTCAAAGCCACATCAGGCACGCTGTACAACTACACTCATCACAACACATCAGGTCTGCTCAATGAGACGATAGGGCTCGGAGGAGCTGCCACCGTATGGCTATCTTCGGACGTGCCCGGCACGATCACGGTATGCGCATATCACACCGCAAACGGCACCGAACTTACCCCTGCTTACAATGTCGTGATCTTCCACTCGCTCGAGTCGCCGCCACTCATCCCGCCCGCGCCGCGTCCGCGTGGCGTGATCACGCTCGAGAGCGACCCATTCATAGATTGGTTATCTTTGATATGGCGGAACCGATAGGAGGCGCGATCACGCTGAACAGGTTCACCTCGACAGTAATCCGGGAAATCCTTTACGAGATCGCTTATTTTCTTATTTTTCCAGTAGCCGTTCGCTTGTTTTGTATTAGTGCCATCCATAAATTTTTATAAGTCAGATGACAGATGTGAGAGCTATGGTGCTTACTAAACTTACCCCTAATCTTATGGTCGAGGATGTCAATCGTACTGTTGAGTTCTATCAGGAGGTTTTAGGTTTTGAATTTGTTATGGGCGTCATAGAAGAGCTTCATGAGGTCCTGACCGCATATCAGCAGGATCGGTCGCTTGATTACGCGATGATGAAGTGTGGGAATGTAGAGGTGATGTTTCAGGCGAAGAGAAGTCTTGCAGAAGCGCTTCCGCTGCTGAGAGGCAGGGAGATCGGAGGCACCCTCACGCTGTACATGGAACTTGACAGCGTTTCGGAACTGTATGCAAGGATAAAAGATAAGGTCACGATCGTAAAGGACCTGCACACCACCTTTTACGGAATGCAGGAGTTTTACATCGAGGATTGCAATGGCTACATACTGACGTTCGCAGAGGCGGCGTAAGATTCGGGAAACTGAAAGATCAGGAAAGGCAACGGCTCATGAGAATATTTCAGGTAGATTCGTTCACCAACAAACCATTTGCAGGGAATCCCGCCGGAGTATGTATTTTACCAGAGGCTATTCCGGATTCCGAGATGTTAAATATCGCAAAAGAGATGAATCTGCCTGAAACTGCATTTCTTCAAGGAACTGGCGTGGGTTATAATTTGAGGTGGTTCACCCCCCATACCGAGATCGAACTTTGCGGTCACGCGACTCTGGCTTCTGCCCACATTCTGTGGGCGACTGGAGACCTGAGCCCTGACGAGATTGCACGTTTTGATACGTTGAGCGGTGAATTAACAGCGAAAAAGAATGGTGAGTGGATTGATCTGGATTTTCCAGCCGAATACGAAACAAACGCAGACACTCCTGTTGAGATTACCGATGCTTTGGGAGTACAACCGATATATGTGGGTAAAAACAGGTTTGATTACCTTGTAGAGGTTGAATCAGAAGAGATGGTGAGAAATATAAAGCCGAATTTTGATTTATTGAAGAAAGTTCCATCTCGCGGCATCATCGTGACGAGTAGAGCGGATACTGGTAAATATGACTTTGTTTCCCGGTTTTTTGCTCCGGCTATAGGGGTTGATGAAGACCCTGTGACCGGATCGGCTCACTGTTGTTTGGGACCTTACTGGGAATCTCGTCTCAATAAATCTCGATTCGAGGCTTTTCAATTGTCAGAGAGGGGCGGGGTCGTCAGGGTTGAGGTTAACTCCGATCGAGTTATCCTGAGCGGTCAGGCGGTTACAGTAATTGAAGGGGAGATTATATTATAGGTGTGAACCTCTGTTTCACCGATAAGTTGTTTCGGAACTGCATAATGCCTAATCCCGCTGGCTGTGGCATCGATGAATCCTGCCGGGATTCATTACAGACGTGGACCAATCGGAAATATCGGAGATGGATAAGAATATGAAGATAGGAATTATCGGCACTGGTAGGATCGGAGAAGCACTGATCAGAGGCGTGCTTGCCGCAGACCTCTGCCAGGGCGACCGGATTTTTGCAAGCGACGTGGACGCGGGGAGATTGGACGCACTGCATTCCGAACTCGGGATCAACACATCCACAGAGAACACAGATACCATTGGCAATGCAGAGACGATCATCCTTGCCATAAAGCCGCAGATCATCGCTTCTGTGCTACAGTCCGTAAAACCGCAGATTGAAGGGGCTCTGGTGATCTCGGTTGCAGCAGGGGTGCAGATCCGGGCGATCGAAGAGAACCTGCCTGCCGGAGCGCGTCTGATCCGTGTGATGCCGAATATTGCATGTACGGTCGGGCAGGCGATCTCAGCGATCTCGGCAGGCACTCATGCAACAGAATCCGATATCGAGACCGCACGCACGATCTTTGGATCGGTCGGAAGAGTCGTCTCGGTTCCGGAATCGATGATGGATGCTGTTACCGGCTTGAGCGGGAGTGGACCTGCGTTCGTGTTCCAGATAATCGAGGCGCTTGCTGATGGCGGGGTGCATGAAGGGCTCCCGCGGGATATTGCGCTCGAACTTGCCGCGCAGACCGTGCTCGGTGCCGCTGCCATGGTTCTTGAAACAGGAGAGCATCCTGGCGTGCTTAAGGATATGGTGACATCACCAGCAGGAACTACCATCCGGGGAATACATGCGCTCGAGGTGCAGGGGCTGCGTGCTGGCATGATGAATGCCGTGATCGCGGCGACCCGGCGGTCGAGAGAGCTTGGAGAGTGAGCGTCCCTGCAGGGAGGGGCTGAAAGGTCTTTGGGAAGAAATGAAAAGGCGGGAAGGCGACGCACCGATGCGCACACCTTACGCCGCCCTATTTTGGTTACAGATTACAGATCGATTGCGCCTGCCGCCGCCTGCAGGATCATGAGCGCATCAAGCGAGGTGACACTACCGTCGCCACTGACATCGGCATTCGCATCCCAGCCGCCGCTGGCTGCGATCTGGAGCGCGATTGCGGCATCTGCGGGGGTGAGGCGTCCATCGTCGTTGAGGTCGCCTTTCGGCGGCAGATCCCACGGATGCACAAGTGGCGAGAAGGATGACATGACCGTATCGGCATACTTCACCACTATAACTCCAGGTTCGCCGACGAGCCGGTCCACTTCGGTAGCATTATCCAGTGGCTTGTAGGCGATGGCATCGGCGTATCTGACAACCATGACGCCGGGCTCACCGACCAGTCTCTCAACCTCTGCGGCGTCCTCCAGCGATTTATACGAGAACGCATCAGCGTACTTGACCACCATCACGTCCGGCTCGCCGACAAGACGATCCACATCAGTGGCATCATCCAGCGCGAGGTTCCAAACGGTGTCGGCATTCACTACCACGATCTCGTCAGCAAATGCGATGGGTGCACATGCTAACGCCAGAAGGATGGTGGAAATCAACAGGAGTTTATTCGACATAAACCAACACCAGACCAACTCGTCCAGTTCCTCTACCGGCAGATACTCCTACTATGTGCTCAATCCCCTTTGAAAATTCAGATGAAGTCCCGAAAATGCCATGCCTATGTATATTTAAACCACTGCTAAACGTTGTACCATCGAGTGTTGCCGCACCACCATAGCGAGTGTCTGGATAATAATGCGACCACCCCACTTCATAAAGTGAAAAAGAACTTGGTACCGTCACCTTGAAAAAATTTGAGCTTGTTGTGGACTCCACAATCAGCATCATTTTGGTGGCATCCGGGAACTTAAAATCGTAGTACTTTAGACCGCTGCTGCTGTTACCGCCTATTTGATTTGCCACAATGTCCACCGCATCTGCCAGAGTGGTTGTAGTCATTGCGCCACCGCTGTAGGAGTACCACGGGAATAACCAGCTCGATGGTCGGTCATTCGGGTAGTACGCAACCACCCAGCCGTCTGTGCTGACATACACATGAGGATACTGCTCTTCTGTGTGCTTCGCCAGTTCAACCGTGCCTATAATGTAGTCATCAGTCTCACGCTCGATTGTCGCAAAAGCAGGTTTCGCATCGTTCAGGTTCACGCTCGATTTAGCATGCACATAAGCACTTATCCCGGCCTCATCTTCCGGAAAATCAACTGCGGCGCACGCGCTCCCGGCAAATAATAAAACAATGCTGAAAAGCACAACAAATATTGTTAAAATGTGTCCTTTATTCATGAAATATCACATTTGATAACGATGGGTCACTCCTATTTAAGCGTTACTCATCCTCGAGAAACGGCGGTCTCTCAAGCGGTATCGAGACACTCTGACTCCCTACATGCTCTGACGCATTCGCGGTAACATTATCCGTCACGTTTGCAGGAGCGTCTGTGGTATTATTCTCAGCTATCTGTGCTCCGTTCTCGGTGCAGCCGGATATCGCCAGTACGATGAGTACAATCGCCATCAACAGAATTTTCCGGATCATGTTATGCCTGCGCCTGTTTGGTGGCTTCGATGTGATTATGGTACATAAACATTCCTGCACGCGATTATCTTACAGCAGCCGTGCCTGCCACCACCTCACCAACACCCATCTCAAATTTTATCACCGTTTTGCCACTGCAACGATCTTATGAGGGTGCGAACATCGCATTTAAATGTAAGAAAGTTTAACTGTATGTACAGGTGATTAAGAATGTTTGAAGCAAGGATAGGTATTGATCCAGAAATAAGGCATGGAAAACCAGTTATAAAGGGGACGAGAGTACCTGTGGATGTAATCTTGGGATCACTGGCAGGGGGTATGGGAATGAAAGAAATTGCAGAGGAATACGGGACTCAAAAAGAAGATGTGCTTGCAGCGATAGAATATGCTGCAAAAATCGTAGCAAAGGAAGAGATCCAGGTATATGCATAATTTAAAATTTATATTAGATGCTGACATGCCCAGATCAAGTGCCGATATAATACGAGGTACTGGTTATGATGTGGAAGATGTTAGAGATATCGGGATGGGGGCGGCAAAGGACAGGGAGATAATTGAGTACGCTCTAAAAAACGAAAGAATAATCGTGACAAGAGATACCGATTTTGGGGAGATACTTCGGTATCCTGAACACCCCGGAGGTATTATTTTCAGATTGCCGTACACATTCAAGATAGAGGAGATAAACAAGGAATTAAAGGAGTTTTTGAATTCTGTTGAGGAAGATGAGATTAGAAACGCAATAATAATCGTGGAACTGGGGCGATACAGGAGAAGACCGCTATAAAATTCTTATCGCATCGATTGTGAATTCAAAACAAACTTTTTTTACAGTTCACTCAAACCTCTGCGCAGGTTCAGCCAGAAGGAACGATCCACGCTCAATCATCTGTTTCAGATCATCTGCCCGCTTAATCGCGCCTCTCCGGTCTGAGTGGCGCAGGGTGACAGGAATCTCCCTGCCGCGGAGCACAATCGTACCCATCTCGGCAGCGAACGCTTCTCCTACGCACACTGATGCGCAGTGCCCGCAGTTGCAGCAGAGATCATCGATTACCTCGCTGCCGGTGAACGCACCGGTCGGGCACTTCACATTGCAGGCGCTGCAGTGGACACACAGCGACTGCTCAAACGTCACCAGAGGATCGGAGCCGGAACGCCAGACCTGCGAATAATCGATTCTTCCGATCTCCGTTCTCGTCCGTATGTCCATGACCGGAAGCTTAATCTCGCTATCGAGCCGGGACGCACGGGACAGGACATCCTCATCCAGGATCGGTATCGGCACCGCTATCGAATTGATGAGATCGGGGCCTGCGGAGGTTACAAAACCACTGATGCATGAGCCATCCATCTCATGCATGTCCGCAAACAGGGACAGATTCCGCCGCTCGCGGGTGCTTCTCGTACCTTCCCCGATCACGTACCCGACAGCGCCGTTTAACAGAATCCTCGTCCCGACTCCGATGGTGCCCGCGTCCTTTTCGAGCGGATTAATCTCCCCGCAGCCGCCAAACATCGCTTCGCTACAGTTTCCCTTGAAATCCGCAACAGAGAAGATCGTGGAAAGCGCTTCTCCCGGATTTACGAATGCGTTGTAATTCCTGTATGCGCTGCGGGTCGTTAACATGCGTGCGAACGGGATGTCGTCGATATCGATGGTTGTGGTGATCTCTGCATCAGCCTCATTCTCAGTCTCAGCCCCGGTCCCGTGGGCTTTCACCGCCACCTCGATCCCTGCGCCACTGATCAGGTCATGGAAGAGGTGTCCGCCACCGTATCGAGCGTCCCTCTCTGCTGTTCCGTGAACGACCAGGTCGATGATGCCGAGATGCTCGTTCGGGCAGGGACCCGCGTTTGCAGGGACGCCGTTTAGGAAAACCCGCTCTGCACGGGAAAAGACTCCTGGATCGGCAACAGGAAATGACAATATGGCAAGAGTCCCGCTCATGATTCCCCTCGTTGCTGTTGTGACGACATCGACATCTTCGACGCTTATGGACTTGCCAGACCGGACCGCGTCACAGAGTTCTTTTGCGGTCAGGACGGTTACGTCACCATCTTTGATCTTCTGGTTGATCTCTGCGATTGTTTTCATGAATCATTCCCTCATAATTTTTATGATCAAAAATATCCCGATAAGATTTATGATGATAATCGGTATCGCAATGCGTAGTATCTTCGTAGACGCGTCCATCCCACTGCCTGCCCCGGTCCCGCCTGCCGAATCTACCGGATACCTTTCTTCTCTATACTCCGGAGTATCAGGTGCCACCGAAAACTTTCCGGATGCGGAGTAATCGACGGCACAGTCCAAATCAAAGAACATCTCGTACTCATCCACCCCCCCATCCCGCGTAACCCGGATCGTGTAATTGTAACCAACACCAAGACCTTTGAATATATATTCAGAATCCGAAGTGCCACTGACGACATCGCCGCAACCGCACACCTCGACATCCGCATCCGATCCGGTCGTCACACGCAGATCCGCATACCGGCCGACCGGAAGCGGGCGTCCGTCGCACGAGATGGTAGGAAGCCCCATCTGGCAGAGCACGGTCGGTGCGATATCCTCCTGCCCTGCCGATGCGATGACACCCCTCTTAATCCCGCTTCCGGAAAAAACAAGCGGTATCTGCTGGCTTTCGGGACGCTCTGCATATTTATCGGATACATGCCCGCCATGCGCCGCACCAGGGGTTGCAAAGCCCATTCCGTGATCTGCGGTCACCACGAAGAGCAGATTCTGGTTGGCACATCTCTGGTACAGCTTCCAGATCGCGTCATCGGTGCCGTTGACCACCTCGAGATATCTGGACGCTCCGAGATGGTGCCCTGCCGAATCGACAGCAGCGAGGTTGATGATCAGGAGAAACGGGACATCGCTCTCGCACAGGTTTCCTATGACCGCATCCGATGCATCGACAGCCCACTGGTTGTATGCGACATACCTGGGGACACCCTCTTTGTCGCCGAGATACTCTGTGATATTACTCCGTTCCTCCATCAGCACGCCAACGTTTCGTGAAAGGTCTTTGTGACCATAGGGGCTTTC
>CBDAFH010000031.1:0-5816 GCA_965195165.1 uncultured ANME-2 cluster archaeon
ATATCATACATCATGCCAGTCTCCGCAACTCTTTTCATTCTGTGACATCACCAAATGCCATAAAGACTGCCCGTCACGCGCCGATCACGCAATAACCCCTTTGCGCCACCTGGAGAGCCGCTCGTCTACCAGAAACCGAAACGCCCGGTCGATGAAGAGCGCAATGAACCCGAGGAGGAGCATGTACGCCATGACGTGGTCCATCCTGTAAAGATACATCCAGTGCGATATCTTGTATCCGATTCCGGTCGTTGATACGCCAAACATCTCTGCTGCCACCACACACATCCATGCGACACCCATCGCAACCCTGACCCCTGTCGCAATATCAGGGATTGCAGACGGGAACGCAACCTTCCTGATCAGGTCATAATTTCTTGTGCATCCAAGTACCATCGCTGCCTCGATAAGAACCTTCGGCACATTCCTAAATCCCTGGTATGTATTGAGCAGGATCGGGAATACCGCCCCGATAAACACGATGGTTCCGGCAGACGTGTGTGTGAGCCCTATGAACACTATTGCAAAAGGTATCCATGCAAGCGGCGGTATCGGGCGCAGGATCTCTATGATCGGATCAAATATCCTGTCGATCACCCGGAACCAGCCCATGCCAACCCCGAGCGGTATCGCAACGCACATACCGGCAGCCATGCCGATTCCAAAGTGCAGCAGACTGGTTAGAGCATCAGTGATCATAACGTCCCATAGACTGAAAAATGACACCAGAACATCGGTGAAACCGGGCAGGGTGAAGTTGCCCCTCGTCACGTAGGGGGCAGTTAGCTGCCAGATCGCGACCGCAACGCAGAGCGAGGCGATCTCGACGCCATATCGCCTGATCGCGGAGATCATGTCACTGGAGTTTGTCGTGCATATCTTCAAGTGCCTTTGAGTCCTTGCCCATCCGCACCATCAGTTCTGCGATCGCTGCATCGAGGAAGACGAGCGTGGTGATCTCAAAGGTGGTGCCAAGCGGCGCAAGTTCTGAGAGTTTCGCATACTTCCCGAGGAGGTGCTGCACAAGATAGTCGCCCTTGCCATTCTTTGCCCTGCCAAAGATTCTCACGATCCTGTCTGCCATTCTTCCGAGAGTGGAGTCTGGTTGCGAGGTGACGACGATCAGAGACGCTCCGATCTTCTTTACAACACTTCCGAGATCGACGATTGAGAGAGTCTCGCCTGATCCGCTGATCGCGACCACTACATCGCCTGAGCGCAGCGCCGGCGTCGTTGACTCGCCCACCACATACACGCGCAGTCCGAGATGCATGAGCCGTGTTGCAAACGCCTTACCGACGAGACCTGACCTGCCAGTCCCCATCACAAAGATGCTCTTTGCACTCAAGATATCGTCAAGCATCTCTGAAACCGAGTTGAGATCGAGTTCCTCGAGCGCCTGCTCTATGTGTTTTGTCAGTAGCTCCATCGATGCGTGCAGGGTTTGGCACTTCGGTACTTCGTTGGTGGTTTCTTCCGGTATAGCTCTGTTTTTATCTTCAGCCATCTCATTGCCTCCTGTTTACCAGGTCAAAAGCCGTTTCTGATGCTTTCATAAGAATCTCTTCCTCGCCATCTACCACACCGCCCACCATGAGCACGACGCCATCGCATATTGTGGTGTCAACGCAGTTTGAGGACGCGTATATCAGGTTCGAGTCGAGGTTGTGAAGCGGCGTCATCCCTGGCAGTTGCAGATCGATCAAGAGCAGGTCTGCCAGAGCGCCCACTGTTATCTCGCCGCCTCCTTGCCCTATACGCAGAGCCTGTGCGCCATGCTTCGTGATCATTGAAAGCGCAATCGGCGCTGGCATCATGGTCGGCTGGTTCGTTGCTGATTTCTGCGCTAATGATGCGAACTTCGCCGACTCGAGCATGTTTAGATTGTTATTGGATGCGCACCCGTCAGTCCCTATCGAGACGTTGACTCCTGCAGCACAGAGTGCAGGGTATCTCACATTCTCTCCGACAGCGAGTTTCATATTTGAAGTTGGGTTGTACGACACATTAACATTATGTTCACGAAGCAGCGATATCTCGTTGTCATCGAGCCAGACGCAGTGGGCGGCAACGACATTCGGACCGAGAAATCCGATCCGGTCGAGGTACTCGACAGGGCGCATCCCCGTATTCTCGATGCAGTCCTTAACCTCCTGTTCGGTCTCCGAAACGTGGATATGGACCAGCAGATCCGCATCTCTTGCAAACTCTGCGATCCACGAAAGACTCTCCTCTGAGACGGTGTAGATGGCATGCGGACCGAGCGCGGGGATCACCCGATCCGAGTAATCCTTCGTCAGTCTCGTGACCAGTCTTTTATTCTCCCTCTGCGTCCCATCATCTGATCCGCCATCGATATCGATGAAGACGTTACTGATAACGCCGCGTACCCCCATCTCATCAACCGCTTTAGCACTTTCCAGGGCGTGCCAGTACATATCGTTAAACGCGGTCGTGCCAGTCTTTATCATCTCGAGACATGCAAGTTTTGTGCCCCAGTAGACATCTTCTCCGGTCAGTTTCGCCTCCGCTGGCCAGATCCAGTCCTGTAACCACGTCTGCAGGGGAAGGTCGTCGGCATACCCGCGAAAGAGCGTCATCGCGGCATGTGTATGTGTGTTCACAAAGCCGGGCACAAGTACCTTTCTTTTAGCGTCGATCACGGTATCCGCATCATACGCGGCGCAGCCGATCTCAGCGATCGTGCCGGCATCGATGTAGACGTTTCCGTAATTCTCGGTACCTCTCAGGAGCAAACTCATCTGATCAGCCTCATGATTATCTCTGTGACCATCTCACGGTTCCCCTCAATATTTCCGATGATCGCCTCATAGCTCAAGCCCGGTTCCTGCGCGGCAACACCGTTTGCATAGTTATCGACCGTGCAGAGCGCTGCAACAGGGATTCCTGCCTCGCAGCAGAGGGTTGCCTCGTTTGCCATCGTCATGCCGACGATATCAGCGAACTGCCCGAGAACTCTAATCTCTGCTTTTGTCTCGAATCTGGGTCCATGCGTCTGCACATACACCCCCCCATCCTTTCCGTGACTCGCCTTGACAATCCTGCTCCGCAATCCCTCATCGAGAGCTGGCACGATATGCCGTATCTCATCGTCGTAGAATGTCAATGGCATTCCGAAGTTTATGTAGTCGTCTGGGACAACCAGCGTGCCGGGCGGCATCTCCGGATTCAGGCTGCCTGTCGAGCAGACGCATACCACGCCATCCACGCCGGATTCTTTGAGTGCCGCTATGTTTGCGCGGTGGTTTATCCGATGCGGCGGCGTATCCATAGCAATGCCGTGGCGTGGCAGGAATATGGCGTCACTCCCCCCAAAAACGTCCACATCGCCATATTCGGTCATGACGGTCTCCTTTCTACATTTCCTGCCCTTGAACTCTTCTCCAATCAGACTTGTGCCGGCAATGATACCGAGCATCGGATCATGCTCCGCCGATATCCAGCGCCTTCCTGATCACCTGACTGACGGGTAGTGAGCATATCATGTACCAGACGATCCAGTACTGGATGCCGAGAAAAGCAGACTCTCCAAGCGATTTTACTCCCCAGAACGGGAATGTTATGGCAAAGCCCGGATTGGCTTCGACGTACGCCCATGCCCAGAAGAATAGCGGCAACGAGATGATGCTGATGTATGCCATCGGCTTTAATTGCTGTTTCATCATCTTGCCCTGATCGCCCATCATGGCAGCACGCTTCTCATCAAGTTTCTTTAATTTCTGTTTGTTCTCTGCGAGTTGTGCTTCCCGATATTCCTTCTGAAACCCCTTCATCTTTTCAGAGAATGTGCGCATCAGTTCCCAGTCGATGGTGTACTTCTGGATGAGCGAGGCATAGAGTCCGGTTATTGCTGCCATCACAAAGAGCGTGATGTGAATCGGCAGCATCTCGGGCAGCGGTCCGAGCAGTGCACCAACGATCCCGGCAACACCGGGTCGGAAGTCCGGTAGCAGCAGCACTCCGAGCAGCATCGAGATTCCGAGTGCAAGCCCGATCCGTTCCAGCGTCTCTTTCCATTGCGACATATATGGCGAACCTGTGTTCACCGATCTATAAAAAACTGTCGCGACGTAGGGGTGACACAACCCCTAATTTTTGTTTCGAAGGGGCACTGTCTAAAAATCCGATCATGCCTTAAACGAATCAGATATCGCCGAAAGAAACGCCTTTACATTCTCAGAATCGATCCGGTCGTGGAGCACAATGAGCGTATACGCCTCATCTCCGTGTAAAAATTCATGTATGGCCGAAACGCCATCCATATCAGGCAGTTCATCTGCGGAAAGTGGGATTCCTGCGATATCTGCTATCCCGTTTTGCAGAGCATCGATTCCGGCGGCAACGCCAGTGTGGATCATTCGCACACGAAACGGCAGCATATCGATGATCCGGTTTACCTCATCGCACGCCGCTCCCGCGAATACGAGATCGTATGCAGCCGCATCCCCAAAGAGCGTGACCTCGACCATCTCTCCTGCTTCCATGATCTCGGTCTCGGGAAGGATCTCGATAAACCCGTCCGCGGATGCGAGCGCTGTAATCGCGCCTGAACTCTTGATCACAGGATACGCCATCCCCCGCACCAGCGCTACCGGCAGGAGCTGGTGCCTTCCTGCCGACTGGATCATTGATCCGAGCACAGCCTGCTGCGGTCTCGCTGCTGCCCCGGCAATGTATCCGAGAACATCGCGTATTCGCGGAGCTACTAAATAATAAAACATGCTCAGTGCCGATGTTGGGAAACCTGGAAGCCCTATGACTGGTTTTTCCATCTTCGCTATTATCATCGGCTTACCGGGCTTGATATTGATCCCGTGCGCGAGCACCTCGCCGCACTCCTCGAGGATGTGGGGCATGATGTCCCCGGACCCGGCAGACGTGCTTCCGGATGTGAGGATCAGATCGCACTCTGAAATGGCTTTCTCGAGAACTTCCACCGTCTTTTTTTCGTCATCTGAAACGATCCCGTACGCAACCGGAGTTGCCCCGCATTCGCGCACCGCAGCAGATAGCGTGTGCGCATTCACATCATATACCTGTCCGGGCTCCATTTTCTCGTCCGCAGGGACGAGTTCGTTTCCGGTCGAGATGATTCCGATGCGAAGCGAGCGAACCCGGACATGCGAGACTCCGATGGCTGCGAGAACACCTGCCTCACGCGATTCGAGAAGCGTGCCTTTTGGAAGCACCCGCGTCCCGTCCCGGATGTCGGCTCCTGCCCGCATGACATTCTCATATACGTGGACCGCCCTGTGAATCGAGACCGAAGACGAAGATTCGCCTTCCTTTGTGTACTCGACCATCACGACCGCATCTGCGCCATTGGGAAGCATCGCGCCTGTGGAGATCTCGGCAGCAGTGCCCTCGGATATCGTAAGCGACGGAACATCCCCAGCAGGGATCCTGCCTGCGATCACAAGTTGCACCGGCTCTTCTTCCCGCGCCATGTACGTATCTGCCGCACGCACCGCGTAGCCATCCATGTCTGCACGATCGAATGATGGTACGTCAATAGGCGCGAAAACATCCTCTGCAAGGATGCGGTGGTATGCCAGATCGAGCGGCACGGTTTCGGTGCTGCTGCGGATGATCGATCTGAGTAGCTCCTCCGCTCTTCCGATCGGTATCAACTCGTGAAATTCCTTCCGGTTTGCCATTGTATGGAGTAAGGGACTCCCAAACAAATAGGTTACCCCAACATCCCGAAGTCACCAAACCCCAGACGTAAGTCCAGAGCCTGAACATAGCGATCTCCTGCCACTCATCTTACCGTTGCGATCAAGATTAAGTTCATC
>CBDAFH010000032.1:0-6967 GCA_965195165.1 uncultured ANME-2 cluster archaeon
CAGGCGGCGTTTGCGATTAAAATAGGAGGAAACAAGACATGGATCAACAAGACATGGAGCAAAAGAAGGAGAAACTGAAGCGGTGGGTCGAACTTGGAATATATCTCATCGTGGGCGTCGTACTGGCGGCGAAGGTGCTGCCGATCCTTTGAAGGATGCTAACATAAGTATTTATACACCCCTCGCACATCACTATACTATCCATGACTTCCTTCACTGAAAACGAGGACGCGGTTTCGTTCGGTATAGTCGTACTGGCGGCTCTGCTCCTCGTTGGGTCGGTCGTGATCATGGGCTTGACCCCGGCGATAAACTCGTTCGTTGAAGTCTTCAACAAGCAGGTGGACGATGGACAGGTCTCGCAGCAACGCGCCGATGTCATGGCATGGAACGTATTAATTTACAACACTGCGTACATCTGGCTATTGCTCGCCGCTCTCGCGTGGGGGGTTGTCCGGGCACTTGAGCAGAAGGAGGGCGGGGCATGAGTTCATCGAAAGCACTGTTCAACGGCTTCATGGTGATGATATACTGCCTCATCATCGGGGTCGTCCTGAATATGTCGCTCGCGCATGGGCTGGACGTGATGCTGGTCAAGTTCGATGCGCTGGGGATGTTCGATGTGCCTGCCGCATGGGATTCTGCCGGGAAGGTAACGCGGCTTGTGAATCTGTTCTACTTTTTCGAGTATGCGATTCCTGTAATCGGGATTGCGTATTTCTTCGTATCCGCAACGCGGAAGCAGCAATACGACAAATACAAGGAGATTGAATATGAGCAATAGACTGATATCCCTGCTTCGGGAATGGAATCAGAATCGCATAGCCCGCAACACAATGAGCCAGCGGGCGGCGATGGTCAGCGGGCAGCACAAACAGAGCGCACGAAAGCGGATCGGATGGCATAGGTACTATCTGCACGCGGTGAAGCCGATGCGCATCAAGGCAGAAGACATCGCCACACAGCAGCGAAAGAGAGGATTCGACACCGCGATAGTCGAACTACGCGGAACGAGATCCGCGTACGCGGTCTATTTGAACATCTGAACACGGAGACTATACTATGCACAACATAAAACCAACACATGTTATCATTACAGCAACCCTCCTGTTAGCTCTCGTAATGGGGGCGCAGTCTATCCTAACTGAATACATCATCGACGGCGACACCGTATACATCAACGACTCGGACGTCTACCTCGCCACAACTCCTCACACAATCTACGGCGAAGGCTGGGTCACCTCTACCTTCATCTCGAAAGAATACACAGGGGACATCGATGTGGCGTATGGCTTCAACACATTAGCCACATACCCAACCGCATCCGAATTACACGATCCGCACACCGTAAATTACAACACATCACATCGGTTATGGGTCCCCAATGTAACATCGTTCCGCTCCGCACCGGCTGCCAAAATAGATAGTGGAAACCCCGATTGCAAATATCGTTATGAAATTACATACTCCGAATCGACAGAGGGGGATGAAAAAGGGGTTGAAGTATCTAAGGTCGTAGCATTCGATTCTTACGAAACGGACGGGAAACATTACACTTTGTACTGGCATAATCAGGAAACCAGAATCGAGAACTACAGCAGCATTTCAGAACGCTTCACTCCGATAGACTACACCCACGACGGGAAAAACCGTTGGTGGACTCTTACCAACATCCCAGTAGTAGCGGGGGAACCATACACCGTCCGCACCTACATCCACGCCAACGAAGGTGCAGATGGAAAGTATGATATCGCGATCAAACCGAGTAATGAAACAATCCCCGAAGCCATAGCTTCTGGACGCTTCTACATCCTCGATCCGTGGGCTGAAGTATCAACCCTCGATTTCTCCCCACCCACTCCTGCAGACGGGGCAACGATCTTTGACCACGCCACGATCAACGTCAGCATCGCCACAAGCGATCTGACCTATTTCGCGTTCAATTGGAACGGAACGAATACCACATATACAACCTGTGGTGCGGAATGGAACGAAACCCTAAACGCCTACAATCGCACAACTACCGTAGGTACATACTCGCAGCCGGACTTCGACAATATATTTCCATGGTCGCACGTCCGCCGCTGCACACAGTGGGATAACGGCTCAGTCAATTACTACCTTGACTCCTCGAACTCCTCGCTGAAAGCGAGCGGAGGACTCTCCAACCTGACAGGTGTGGACGGTCAGGTTATGGTCGAGATCCCCAAATTCTATTCCGACCACGATTTCGCTAATGCAACGCACGACTGGAGCATTAGCAGATTCAATATCTCCGGCTTCGAGGTTCACAACGCGTTTATCAAAAACGACGTAGAAGTCGATCATCGTTATATCGGAGCGTATGAGGGCAGCATGTGGGACAACACCACCGGCGCAATGGTCGATCCTGCGGATATTACAACAAACATGTACGCCTCTGGCGACAAGCTCTGCTCCGTATCGGGAACATTCCCAAAGACCAATGAGATGCGGTCCGAGTTCCGCGCAATGGCGGCGGAGAGGGGTGCAGGATGGCGACAGCAGGATTATGACCTGATCTCTGCTGTCCAACTCCTCTATATCATCGAATATGCAGACTTCGATTCACAAGCGCAGATCGGATATGGCAGGACGCAACTATCCGACGGCACATGGGGAGCGGATAGCTACATTGGACAGTGCGGGAAATCGAACGATGACGGTGACGGCACGAACTCGGTTGCAGGAAACTCGAATAATGCATACATGACGTATCGCGGGATCGAGAACTTCTGGGGTAATGTCGGCAAATGGGTCGATGGCATCAATATTAACAACAGTGTTGTGTATCTCTCAAACAATGACGCCACCTTCGCAGATGACACAATCACCGATTACCTGGATATCGGCGTCACGCTCCCATCCGCGAACGGCTATCAGATCACGCTTGCAGACACCGACCGCGGTTTCCTTCCGGCAAGCGTTGGTGTGAGCAGCGTGTATATCTGCGACTATTACTACCAAGCTGCCGGTTGGCGCGTCGTCCGGCTGGGCGGCTATGCGATTAACGGTGACAGCACTGGCGCGTTCTACGCGAGTGCGAATGACGCTGCCTCGTATTACGGTGTTCATATCGGCGGTCGGCTTGCCTCATGCACTCATTGTTATATAAATTCAGAAAAATGAAAATATATAATTGGTTGAGATGTTTACCGGTTGGCGCGTCGTCAAACTGGGCAGCAATGCGAATAACAGTGACAACACTGGCGCGTTCTACGCGAATGCGAATAACACTGCCTCGAATAACAATGTTAATATCGGCAGTCAGCTTGCCTTACTCCGTTACAGAACATCAAGACCATGCCACTTGGCAAAACACACAACAAAATCTCATAGGTGCTGGTAGGACTAAATGGGTCTCGAACGCTCCGAGATAACTAAGGCAAAAGGAACGAAAGCATGAAACGATACGGCAACCTGTACCCACAAATATGCAGCATGGAAAACATCTGCAAAGCCCATCTGAATGCGAGGAAAGGGAAAGCCCATTACCATGAGGTACAACTGGTAAATGCAAACGAAGAGATTTACCTCTCGCGAATACGGGACATGCTACTAAATAAGACGTTCCGCAACTCCGAATACACGACCTTCATGAAGCTCGACAGCAAGAAGGAGCGGGAGATATTCAAACTCCCGTATTTCCCTGACAGAATCATCCATCATTGCATCGTACAAATACTCGAACCAATTTGGGTTAGCTCCCTAATCGCCGACACATATTCATCCCTAAAAGGCAGGGGAATCCACAAAGGAGTTAAGCGCATCAAAGCAGCATTGAAAGACACCAACAACACAAAACACTGCCTTAAAATGGATGTGCGAAAGTTCTACCCCTCAATAAATCACGACATACTAAAAACGATCCTGCAACGAAAGATCAAAGACCCCGATGCGATGTGGATTCTCAACGAGATCATAGACTCAACAGACGGCGTACCGATAGGGAACTACTTGAGCCAGCATTTCGGCAACCTATATCTATCAGGACTCGATCACCACATGAAAGAAGAGCAAGGCTGCAAATATTACTTCAGATACTGTGACGACATAGTGATCCTCCATGCCGACAAAGAACATCTCGCAGATTTACGCCTGAAAGTAGCAGATTATTTAGTAAAGAACCTCAAACTACAACTAAAAAGCAATTGGCAAGTATTCCCGGTCGATGCGAGAGGGATAGACTTCTTAGGATATAGATTTTACCACACTCACACAACCTTAAGAAAATCCATAGCAACAAATTTCAAAAAAACAATCGTCCAAATCAAAAGTTCAGAACCAAAAACAGCCGGAATGGTAAATAGCATAATGAGCTACACCGGATGGCTAAAATACGCAAATTGTCATAACCTGCAAACACACTTACTCGATCCACAAATTCATAGAATATCTGAAGATATATGCACAAGAAACGCCATAAACAACCCATTGGGGGGCGGTCATCTTTCCTGAATATCCCCGATTTTCAGATTTCGCAGAGGAATCAAAAGTATTCGACGGCGATAAAAAGAAGATCGATGAAATACTAAATCAAGAGATATTAGTAATCGATTTTAAAATGAAGGAAAGCAAACATCGCCGAGATACCCAGTACGTAACCCTACAATTCAAGATCAATAACGCCACTTTCATACTTTTTAACGGTTCGAGAGTACTGGCAGACCAACTTGAGAAGTACAAAGACAATCTACCATTTTACACCATAATTAAGAAAATTGATAAATACTATACGTTCACATGAGGAATCCCAATGCACAAAACCATAATCGCCAACCGATCCAGATCAACGCAACCTTTTTATACTATACTTAAGAAATTGATAAATACTATACGTTCACATGAGGAATCCCCAATGTACAAAACCATGCTCGCCATATTGATCCTCCTGCTCGCAGCGAATGGGGGACTCGCCGACTCAAACGACTGCAAACTGATCCAGATCAACGCAACTCACTGGGGTTTTGAGACAACCCAGACCGCCCTCCCTGCGGGTACGCACAACTATCAGGCGTTCGCGAATAACCTCAGCAGCGACTACCGCACAGTCTACGCAGACCTCATCACGCAGTTCTCTGTGAGGCTGACCGCAAGGCACGGCGGCACGGTAGGGAATACAATAGCAACGACAGAGACTGGCGCAAACACATCGTTCGCACAAACCACATTGACTGGTGGAGCAGATACCGACCTGTCAGGAGCATGGGCGGAAGACACTATGCCAACCGGTTCGGGGCTATGGGGCGACGTTTCCGGGATGATCATCATCGCTATGGTTATAGGGATCGTTGCGATTATAATCGGATATATGACGAGGATATAATAATGAAAGAGATACTTGGGGCACTTGGGATCGTTGCCACTGCGATTATACTTATCGCAATCATACCGATGATTGGAGATATGTTGGGTACCGAGCCATACTACGCCACTGGAACACTGTCGTTCGCTGGTGGCGAGGTGTCTGACGGCGACACTGTGACAATCGGTACTACTACCTTCGAGTTTGACGTGGATGATGATGGCGTGGCTGGTGGGAATATCAGCGTGTGCACCGGCGCAGCATTGGCGGCAGCAATCAACGATGATGGGACCACATCAGCGATAGTGGTGGCAGTGCGCTCCCCCTGATGACCACAACAATACCATACCCATTATTTGCAGTGCTGATGGTTCTGCTGATGGGTATGGTGATATATTCCCTGCATGTGACCACACACACACAGAGGATATTTGGCGGCTTCATCTCGATGATAACCGCGTTCATGCTATCGCAGCAGATCGTATCGGGTAACGTGGTCCACCTTACAACCTTGATAAGCTCCACAGATGAGATATTGACCGAAAAGACAGAGATCGTGATTCCTGAACTTGCGTACCTGTTGCTGTTCATCAGTGTGAGTATGATCTTAATCACAGCAGTCTTCTGCTCAAAGTACGTACTCTATTTATACGAAGAGTCCCAAAAAGGAACCGGAGGCACACACGATGAATAACTCCATGAATATCCTGCTGTCGGCGGTTGTAATTATCTTTATAAGTCTATTTGGCATCATGTACTTCACTGGTTCGATGGCGGTATTGGATCAGGGAGTTAACGCGACCGGAACAGAGTACGAGCAGGTATATGACTCAACCCGGTCCACCGTGCAAATATCCCTTTCGTTCATCTCATTCATCCCACTGATTTTATCCTTCGCAACAATCGTGTTCGCCGGGATGATGCTGTACCGTGCCGGGCAGGGGAAGGTGAGGTAGAATGCCCACATATCCTGATTCATGGGGCGGCACCGACTCACAGCGACGTGAGGCAGGCTTGAGCGCGGTTGGCGGCGGCAACGTGACGCAGACTCCGAGCGGTAGCTGGGCACCTTCGTCGGGGTCGTCAGGGGGGGGATCATCCGGAGGCAGCCCTGCGCCACCAACAACCCCAAGTACAGATGAATTTGCCGGACCTCTTGCACCAGGGGACAACTGGGCAGGACATCAGGCTGAGCAGGAATCCGCTCATGCCAAACCGAAAAGCACCCCTACACCATTCCAGCCAGATCAACCAGGGGAAGCGAAGGAAATGATGCTCGAGGCAGGGGTGATGACCCATTCCGGACAGATGAAAGACATCATAGGGCACTACAAAGACCCGACCACAGGCACATATCGATTTGCTGCGAAGGGGGAGCCACTGCCAACGTTCCCAAGAGCATCAGCACCAGCACCCGCGGCGCAACAGCAGCGGGAATCAGCGCAGGCGGTGCGGCGGAGAGCAATCGACAAACAACAGATGCTTGACAGTTTCGGGAGTATGAGCCCGACCGCACCACTCCGCAGCTTATCATTATTCATGCGGGAATCCAAGCAACCCCCCGCCCCGCTGACCCCAACGCTGAGCAGGACTGAATCATTCACTACTGCGTTATGGGGGGAAGAAGCATCCGGACGGATCGCA
>CBDAFH010000033.1:0-3592 GCA_965195165.1 uncultured ANME-2 cluster archaeon
ACGTCCTTCTCAGCAAGCTTAAGTTGATCATATTCCGCCTCCGAGATGACGACTCGTTGGAATGTTTCGCCTTTTATCATGTATTACTATGGGGCGGAACTAGTATATAAAAGTTACAAAAAACGGATACGGTTTACTATAAACGTGAGATGACACGGAGTAAAACTTGATTATTCAGCATATTCTTCCCTCTACTAATGTTTATGTAGACCACTACTTAAATATATGTTTGGCATACACCGATAAAACATCACGCTCATTCTCCAGACCATCTCCAGACTCAGCGTAAGCACATGAGAAATTTGACGGTTTGCCTGTCATCCGAACCCTTGGTCTACCTGTTGATGTTGGTGGTGGAAGCAGTGGTTCGATGAATTCCCATTCTTCATCTGTTAATTCCTAAAGTCGATATCATCCCTCAATCAGTGTCGGGTTACTATTGTGGGCTGGTGTATAAAGGTTTTGAAATATCTTCTTTGCTTCCCGATTCCACCATCCTGCAGATATCCCCTTCCAGCCGCCTCCCCGCGCCCTCTTCGTACATATCCTCTATCCGGCTTGTCCCGATTAACTTGTTTATGTCACAAAGTCGCTCGTTAAAGATAGTTTTCGCGTCATATCCGTTATCCCCCATGATCGCATAGATAATATAATATTGAGCATATAAGTCGCTCTCCAGAAGGGAATACACTTCACCCAGAAGGGTTTTCAGATCAGAACCCACATTCTTCTCGTAATAATCGTTCTCAACCATCATATCCGCATCCAGGTATGTGACGTTTATGATCGCCTCCTCTTCAGGGCGCTTGAACACGAATTTTTCGATGATCTCTGCGGTATTTGCGCCCTGGTACCACTTCTCCTGCCATGCTCTGTAAATTGCAGCGCAGAGTCGCCATATCCATGGCGCATGTACGAATATGCGGTAATCGTAGTACAGTTTATTGACCGTTGGGTTATCCAGTGCCAGAATGCCATCAATTAAGATAACTAGGTCCTTATCCGACTTTAACTTTATCTCTGACTCTCCGGACCACTCAGTCATCCGGTTAACATTTCTAAAAAGTTCGGTATGACTTTCAGACAGTCGGCTGCCAAATATTGTATATTTCTCGTCCAGGAATCTCCCTAATTTGCTGTACCTCACGCGAGAGACCTGATCAAATATAGGATGACCAACAGTGTCCCCGTTATTGACAGCCACTATATCATCCCACAGCCGCGTAAGTGAATATTTCGACCTGATTCCACCCCTTTCCCTCTTTTCTTTCGGCAGCAGATAATCATCCATAGCGATAATCTCTGCTTTCGCCCGGTCCGAACTCTCTTTTCCGAGTTCCTCGATCCCGTTCTTCACGAGTCTGGTAAAGTGCGTCTTCCCGCCCCCCGAAGGTCCGGCAACACCGATGATCGTGTGTGTGGATAGTTTTCGCCCTGTGCGGAGTATTTCGGCAATCTCTGAGATCGCAACCCCTTCTGCCTCATCTATCATCAATTTCGTGTCAGGCTCGATCCGCATCTTCATCTGCTTCTCTTGGAGCGCACAGAGAGCTGCGCCCACTGCGCCCTGCCACTTCCCTGAAATCCGCTCGTACCGGGTTATCTCTTCTTCGTCTTCATCTCCTGCCCTGCCTATTGCCTCTTCGATCCCGCCGAGTATCTCTATCTTAAGTCCTGGAAATTTATCGTCGATCCCCTTCGCGATTCCCTGAATGATCATCTGCCTCTCGCCCTTCTGCCGGACCATGCCGCCGCTTAGCGCCACCCAGAACCCGGTAACATCCATCAACCGTGCCAGTTCCCCGAAGAGAACCGAGAGATTCTCCCCGTACTCCATGAACACGTCCGATGCAACCTCCTGTAGCTCCAAATCGCTTATGAACGCGCCGACATCTACTGCCAGCAGATCACACTTCTCGCCTGCACACTCTACCTTCTCTGCAAAATCATGCGGAAGTTTCGCACCCCTCTCAGAGGTCAGGTGCATGAACCTGTCAACCACCCACCGGGACGGAAGTTCAAGACATCCCTTCATGCCGCAATTACAGATTGTAGCATCCTCTGAGAAGTTCACCCTGAAATGAGTCTCCATCGGTGCGCCCACCCATGACAGGAGGTAACCATCCACGAGAATCGAAAACCCGATCCCCTTTCGCAGGACAAGCGCCACAGTCGGTTGGTCGGTTGCGATGTCGCCAGCCCAGACGATCCTGTGATAGACCGCCTCCACATTGGCATCGTTGATGAACCTGATGGAGGGGTACTTCCGCTGTAAATTTTCAAGCAACTCCCTGGTCACACCCTTCGCCTCTGCCAGCCTTACGATATTCCCGTAAGGATCCACCGGCCCGGGAACGCCGATGTAAACATCCCCGTCTTTGCCGATACCGACCTCGTTAGCAGCCTTTGTGAGACACTCTTCGAGCACCTCCCCAATAGGGCTTCCTTCCTCGATAGCAATCTCATTTCTGTAGACTACGTTGCCGCTCTCGAGAGCGACCGTCTTGATGTCGGTTCCCGTGATCACCATCCCGACCGACCTTCCGGAATCGTACCGTCCTGACCGGACCTGACCGATCCTGACCGCCCCCTGCTCGATTCTCCCTTTCTGCCACTGTATCGGCTTGCCAAAGTTTGCATCGAGGAGCGTTATAAAAAACTCGCGCTCAAAGTACTCTTTCACATCGCTTATGAGTCGATCAGTATTCAGTTCGGGGTTGGTCTCCATCCCGATCCGCCTTATTCCAAGCGTCTCCCCACGTATATTCAGACAGACCGCGATATACTCAAGTAATTTGGCATAACGATCCGTCCCCGGTTCAAAGATCTGACTGGGCACCGTTATACGCTCGCGTGAGACCTTCCCGTTGCCTTCTTCCGCCCAAAGTGTCACATCCACAAGATCTGCCCCGGGTGCCATCTTTTTCAGTTCCTCCCGGAATACGACATGATGGCTTTGCAGATCATCCCCGATCCTGCGCAGTAGAGCGTCTATCTGTTGAGCCACAGTTTCACTGGTAGAATCGGAAACCATCAATATCAAATATATAAACGGTTCATACCTAAAGTTTTGGATTGCACGAACGGTAGAAAAAAATAGAAGGGGCGGTGGCGCAGAATGCACACCCACCACACCACCCCTGGACTACTCACGTATATGCATACACATCAAACTCGGTGCACTGTCCGTACATCCGTGCAAAGCCGGTCTCGTGTAGCCGGATGTATCTGGCGTTCGTCTGTGCAAATGGAATCTCCACAAAGGTACCGCCCTCGGTGATAGTGGTTCCTGATACCACAGTATTCCAGTTCGCGGCATCGTTTGAGACCTGAACATCAAGCGTCATCGGGATATCCTTGTAGTAGATGATCGCCCGCACCTTGCTGACCTGCTTCACACTTCCGAGGTCGAACTGTATCCAGCACGGTGGACCGTCGTACCTTGTTGTGAACCAGCGAGTTGCTGTGTTGTCATCAATCGCCTTTGCCGGAGTGTATGTGCTGCTGTAGTACGACGATGCTGTTGCAGCGACCGGATTAACCCATGTGCCGGTAGTGGATCCGGTAACCGTGATTGCTACGGTGTCAGTTC
>CBDAFH010000034.1:0-3082 GCA_965195165.1 uncultured ANME-2 cluster archaeon
CGCGATATTGCTGTGCTTTACCAGATAAAAAACCCGCAGTATCTCGAAAAAATCCTGATGTACATCGCACAGAACAACTGCCAGCCTGCATCATTCAATAAAATTGCGCAGGCACTTTCAATCAGTACGGACACGATCATAAATCTGATCTATTACCTGGAATCCACCTATTTAATCGGAAGTCTGCCCCTCTATTCAAAAAATGTGAAAAAACAGATAAAATCAAATAGAAAATTCTTTATAATCGATTCAGGACTCCGGAATGCTCTGTTAAGGATCCGTGACATAACCGATGAGAATATCGGGCTGCTGGTAGAATCGGTCATCGATTCGAATCTCATGGCAACAAAAGAGTCCAGGAGATTGCCGGAGATCAGGAATATCTCATACTTCAGGGATAAACAGAAGCACGAGGTGGATATTATTCTGGAAATGAACGGCAGAACTGTGCCGATCGAGGTTAAATACCAGAATCACATCTACGACCACGATTTGAAAAATCTGTTGTATTTTATGGATCTTCACGATCTGGTTTTTGGGGTAGTGATCACAAAGAACCTGTTTGAGCAGAGAGGTGATATTTTATGCATCCCTGCGTGGATGTTTCTGTTAATTGTTAGCAATCATGCAGCAGATTGACTGATGCGTACATCTTTGTGGTTGACATCTTCGCAGCGAAGACGCCAGACCGCCCAAGAACCCGGGCTATCTCGATTTAATGTCTTCCGCAAACCATGACTCGAGTTCGTCGCCGTGGATGAGTTCTTCCAGATCCTCCTCCAGGTTGGACGGCTCGACCAGAATTAACCAGCCATCTCCGTACGGGTCTTCTACAAACAGTTCAAGCTCATCTTCGATATCCTCATTGACCTCGATGACCGTGCCAGTCACAGGCATGGTAAGCCCGCCGACCCATTTTGCAGATTCCATCGATCCGAATGCATCGCCTGCCTCAAACTCATCATCCTCCATCGGAAGATCGATGAACTCTATTGCTCCGACTGCTGTGCCTCCGAATGCATCCATTCCGACCCTGACGTTCCCGTCATCCTCAACTCTCGCCCAGAGATGGTCTTTCGTGTAATACAGCTCTTCCGGTACTTCATATCCTTCGATTTCCATTATCTTACCTCCTGAACATCTCTCTTAGTGTGCACCTATTTAAGTGCCGACCGCATCGCAACACTGCGGCCAAGTCTTCACCATATCGGGTTGGAACCGATTTTATTAAAGGCTTACTGAAGAAGAGGTTAAACGATATGGGGCGGTCCGTCCTGCAGTATCCGCTATCGTGATCCGCTATCCGGGGTGCATGAGTTTGCCATTCACCGAATGATACGATGATATAAAGTACGAGATAAGATATGGTTGACACCGGTGATCCCAATGAAAGAATGGCGAGTAATCGATTTCGGAAAGGTTGACATCAGATACATGATGGCGGCAAACGAAGCAATCCTGAAGAATGACTGCGGCAACACCCTCTTCTTCTGGGCGCCCACCAAATCCATCATCCTCGGGTACTTCCAGAAAGCAAGTGTGGAACTGGATCTCGAAGCGTGCAAAGACTACACGATCGTGCGACGCACAAGCGGCGGTGGCATCGCGTTCTCGGATGATTGGGGGCGCCAGATCAACTACGGCGTCGTTGGTACGATCGACGACAGGCTCTTCCCGCTCGATGTCACGGACTCGTACCACCAGATATGCGGCGTACTGATCGATACCCTGCGCGAGTACGGCTTGAACGCCGATTTCAGACCCATAAACGATGTTATTGTCGATGGCAAGAAGATATCCGGCAATGCGCAGACCAGATGGGGCGGCAAACTTCTCCAGCACGGAACGCTGCTTCTGGACTTCGACATCAAGGAGATGCTCCGCATATCCAACATCCCGATTGAGAAGATAAGCGACAAGCAGATCGCTTCAATCGAGGAGGGGATGACGTGGGTAGACAAGGAACTCCCTGTAAAACCGGAGATGGAAGAGGTGAAGGGCGTGATACGGCGCAAATTCGAGGAGCGCTTCGGCGTGAGACTTGTGGATTCAATGATTAGCGAGAGCGAGGAAGCGATGGCACAGGAGCTTTTGCCGAAGTATGAGTCAGATGAGTGGACTTATCGGCTCTGAAAATTACAGTCTTTGCAGCTTAAGTCTTTCACTGCAAAGACGCTAAACCAGTTCAGAAGAACCGGGGCTATCTCGATTTAATATCCTCCGCAAACCACAATCAGAGGGGGATCGCCGTGGACGAGTTCATGCCAACCCTGACGTTCCCGTCACCCTCTACTCCCGCCCAGAGGTGGTCTTTGGTGTAAACGGTTATTATCAATACCCGGCGTAGCGTTCTCGCTCTTTTGCGATCAACCCTCCGTAATACGCACAGGCATCCTCAGCAGTCATCAGATCGCTCTCACCACAGTCGCCTCTGACCTCAACCATGCAGATGTTGTATGGATCGCTGTTTATGATATTCGGATCATCCCACAACTGGTCATTGACGCTGACGACCGTGCACTCGAACGGAAGCGAGATCTGCGATACTGCCTTGATCGTCTCATAAGCGATCAGAAAATCATCCTTTGGGATCACATCGCCGACATCAGGGAGATCAATATGCACGATCTCCTTTGAAAGTGACTGACCAAGTTCTGTCAGCCCGATCAGGATGCTGTCACCACGAGGCTTTACCCATACGTGATTCTTCAGGTATAATCGATCCTCAGGAAACTCAAAATCTTCAACTTTCATTTATCTGCCTCAGGTTTACTATTTGTACACATCCATCTGAACGCTGACTACATCGCCACATTGCGGCAGATGTTCACCATATCCGGTGGGAACCAATTTTATTAAAGGTTTGCCGAAGAAGAGGATGAATGATGCGCCTGCTACATCAAGCGGACGGTTCTCCCGATCAAAGACTCCCAGACTCACGCCGGACGAGTACACCAGATGCGAGTTTTCGATGGACCTGAAACAGTCAAACGGCGGTGCACCCCGGCACTTACCCACAAGCCCGAACCTGTGCAGTGTATGCTCACGCGCAGGGATGAATCCATCGAGCAGGAAACCACCG
>CBDAFH010000035.1:0-18568 GCA_965195165.1 uncultured ANME-2 cluster archaeon
CTGCCCTTTGCCGGAACTCTTCCGGTGTGCCTTGAGATCAAGATAGTATGGCGGGTTCTTAACGTCGTCCATCTTCTGAAATGCACGCTTGCTCACCGAGACCGCGGCAAATCCTGGCGGCGCAGCGATGCACTTCTGCGATCCCATGATTGCGACATCCACGCCCCATTCATCGAGAGGGGTTGGGGTTCCGCCAATAGAGGTGATCCCGTCCATGATAAAGAGCGCGTCGTGCTTGCGCGTAAGTTTTCCGACCTCGTCTGCCGGATTCAGCATCCCGACCGATGTCTCGTTATGCACCATCGCAACCGCATCCGCGCCGCCCTCAAGCGCTGCCGCGACTGCGTCCAGGTCGATCGGATAGCCCCACTCGGACTCGACCGGGATGGTATTTCCATACCTCATGCCGATATCGCGGAATCGCTCGCCAAACTTGCCGTTTACGACTGTTACGATCGCGTCATCCGGATTTATCAGGTTTCCGACAGCCGCCTCCATTCCGCTGGTGCCTGAGCCGCTTAACAGCAGGATCTCGTTTCTGGTCTGGAACAGGTCTGCGAGCAGTTCCCTGCACTCGTTAAACATCTCTGCAAACTCTTCACCGCGGTGGTTGATCACTGGCTTTGCCATCGCACGCAGGATGCGTGGCACGACTGGGACAGGTCCCGGGATCATAATCAGTGTGTCTTCTATGTTCATGGAATCGCACCTGTTCCCCATTATGGGTCGGATGCCTAAAAGGTTGCGGCGATCTGGTGTTCAACGATTCTGGAGTGGCCGCCGAAGTATCGGATAAAAAAGAAGGATGCACAAGATGGGTTCTTGTGCAATCCCGTGATTCTGCGCTAACCTTAACTCAAAGTCCCTTGCCTCTCTGGAACTTATCCTTGATCGCGTCGCTTAATCTCCCGACAGTCCATCCGCCTTCAGGTGCCGAACTTATGAGCACATAGCCGATCGCACCGAGCAGCGCCAGCACAATAAGCACGGCAGCTATCAGTGCCGTGTTCGACTTGGTTTTCGTGACCGTGATCTCTCCTGATTCGGTGCCAATTTCTATGGTGGCTGTGCCTGCTTCGGCGATCTTGGTCGTGAACTCGATCTTCTCGGTATCGCCAACATCAAGGGTAACGTTCTGTGAATCAACGACAGTATCGTTGACCTTCAGTTCTGCGAGATATGTGCCGCTATCATCACCTGTGTTTGTGACATCGACAGATACTGCGAAGTTCTTATTTGCAGACACCTCCTCCGGGAAGGTTAAGTCTGCAAGCTCAAACTCTGCTGACGGATACACCACCTCGATCTCCTCGCTGCCATCGAGATAGCCCTCCTTGCTTGCGGTCACGGTGTAGGTGCCCTCATCCTCAGCGGTGTAGGTCAGACTCCCGGTCTCATCGGTATCGCCGATATAATCGCCATCCCATGTGATGCTTGCGTTATCGATTGCATCGCCCTCGTATGTTACCTTGATGACCACGTCCTCTCCCGGTTCGACCTTATCCGGCATCCTGATCTCCAGTGGATCCCTATCGGCTTCCGCTTCGGTGAGGATCTGCATCTCCACGGATGCAGAGTCGTAGTTCTCCTTGCTTGCTATGATTGTGAACGTGCCTGCCTCTTCTGACGTGATCGTGACCTTGCCGTCCGAATCGGTCAAGCCCAGATTCTCTCCGGCGAACTGGACCTGTGCGCCCTCTACTGGATCACCGTCTGCCGTGACCGTTATCACGATCTCCTCATCAACGATTAAGCTTTCAGGAAGTTCGATCTTGAGTGCTGCGATCGAGCCTATCGTCCGCCTGACAAAGAGCGCGTATCGATCCCCATTATCACCATCTGATGTCATGAATCCGATATTTTCCATGATCATGGTCTTCCCGCCCTCATCGAGATCGATGTCATTATCTTTGTTCCTCATCGTGATTTTATCGCCTGAGGCACTTGTGACCTCCATCTCGCCGTATTCGTCGCCGGTGTCTACAGAGATAGGATCATCTGATATCTGGAACACGCCCTCGATTGTAACCATGTCCGTCTCAGTGCCTGCAAAGACGTTGCCGACGTATACCACGACGATTGGGACATCATCCAGTTTCCCGAGATCCTCGGTGTACACATAGGTGTCTGACGATTCCATGATATCGTTGTCAACACTTCTTCCGTTCTTCAGCAGTTCTATCTGCGCTTGACCTCCGTCGATGTCAAGTTGTATGATCTTTAACTCATAACCCTCTTCTAACTGGAGCGATGCGCCTGTGGAGATCATGCGGTCATCCTCGACATCGATTAAGACCTTGCTCAGCATATCCTTCGAAAGAAGGTTGATATTGTCGTTGGTTATATCCCCATTGGTTTCTTCATCATAGCCTGCAAAGTAACTCTCTGCCATGAAACCTACTACATTGAAAGATCCCCAGTCGTCGAAATCGAACTCGACCGGCTGTGCAGTCGTTTCATAGACGAGTTTATCTTCGGGGATGGTGTTACCACTACATTCTTCAACGACCAGTGTCTCTGTACCGAGATCATCATCGATGTTATAATAGAATCCCTCGAAGTTCATGTGATCCCATGTCGCTTTTCCGGTGCCATAGACCGTCCCGCGAATATCATGCGTGCCCGGCTCGGTTATCTCCTCATAGAGCGCAAACCGGAGGGTGTCATCATCATCATCGTCAGCAACGAGGAACTTGAGGTTTCCCATGATATCGACTATTTCACCCGCTTCGAGATCGATGTCATCAGAATTTTCCATTGTGATCGTGTAACTCGAAGCAGATTGGATCTCCATCTCGCCATAGTCTTCACCGTCGTCCACAGGGATGAGATCATCTGATATCTGGAAGATGCCATCGATTGTGAGCATATCAGACTCCGTACCAGCAAAGACGCTGTCGATATGAACCACGACGAGCGGGACATCATCCAGTTTTCCGAGATCCTCTGTGTACACGTAGTCGTCTGGCGATGTCACGATATCATTGTCAACACTCTTTCCGTCCTTCAGCAGTTCGATCTGCGCTTGACCTCCGTCGATGTCAAGTTGTATGATCTTTAATTCATAGCCTTCCTTCAGTTCGAGCGATGCTCCAGTGGAGATCATGTGTTTCTCGTCTTCATCGATCAAGACCTTGCTTAACATATCCTTTGAAAGAAGGCGGATGTCATCGTTTGTTATGGATGTATTATCTCCATCATAGCCTGCGAAATACTTCTCTGCCATGAAACCGATCACCTTGTAAGAGCCCCACCTCTCCTCAGCATCGCCATCATTATATTCAAAGTCAATATCGGCTGCTGTGGTGATATATGTGAGATTTCCCTCATCAATAGTTCGGTCAGTATAACCCCCTAAATGGATGTTCAGTGTCTCTGTGCTGATATCATCATCGATGTCGTAATAGAATCCTGTGTAACTCCGGGCATCCCACATGTAGTCGAGATCCATATTCCTGGCAGCATCCCAGATTCGGTTGCCGGTGGAGTATCCACTCGGGTTAACCGTTGTCATAATGTGGCTAGTTGTATCGCTTGCATTCGATGATTCTACCTTCACAGTCACGTTATACGTTCCTGCATCCGCATCGGCAACGTCCAAAATAGCATCCTCATCTTCCCCTGCTGCAAGGGTCATCGTTGCTTTGTCCAGTGCTGCTATGTCCGCATTATCAATGTTATCAACCGAAAGCGTGTAGGTATCAGTAAAATTCCCTGTGTTTGTAACCGTCAGCGTGTATGTTGCATTGACACCCTCTGGTGTAGTCTCATTCGAGGGTTGTGAGATTGTTACGTCATAGGTTGATGTGGCTTCAACCGTTGTCATAATGTGGCTAGTTGTATCGCTTGCATTCGATGATTCTGCCTTCACAGTCACGTCATACGTTCCTGCATTCGCATCGGCAACGTCCAAAATAACATCCTCATCTTCCCCTGCTGCAAGGGCCATCGTTGCTTTGTCCAGTGCTGCTATGTCCGCATTATCAATGTTATCAACCGAAAGCGTGTAGGTATCAGTAAAATTCCCTGTGTTTGTAACCGTCAGCGTGTATGTCGCATTGATACCCTCTGGTGTAGTCTTATCCGATGGTTGTGAGATGGTTACGTCATAGTCCGCAGCCATCGCGGTCGCCGCAAACGCCATTAATATAATCAATATACCTAAGTGTTTTATACATTTATTCATATTACCATTGCCTCCTTGATGTAATGATCGATCAAACATCATAAATCAATCAAACGCCCAAACTATATAAACTCTGCTCTCGAAAGGGGCTGCCACCATACATTGATGCCCGAATCAAACCCGAAATCCGCACCATCCCTGCCCCCGCCCTGAAACATCGCCCAAGTGCACCACAACCATCGCAAGCCCGCCGCCTCTGCGATATCACACCACCGGCATCGCGGGTATCACAGATATGCCTGCGATGAGACACCCTGCCACGTATCCGAAGATTGCGCCGGTATTCAAGAAAGGCAGTCCTGCCTGCGGCTTTCCGCCCATCACGACAACCATCAGCACCGCATACCCGATAAGCGTCCCGACCGCTGCGAGAAACGCTGGCAGGACGACCGATCCGAAGATCAGTGGCAGGTCAGGGTACGCCAGTGGCAGGAATACGTTGGCAGATACCACAAGGATCGTTGGCATCACGGCATCGCCAAGCCCCATAAAGAATGCTCCGCGCTCTTCCCCCTCTCCATCGTCTAACTTCTTAGAGAAATCATGCTTCACGAAGGAGTAATCTTTGCGCTTCGGGACCACGAAGAGGATCGGCACATGAAGCTCCATCACGCCCTCGGCAAGTGCGATCATGTGCTTGGTCTTGTACACCGAGATGATGTCGTAGACCGCGAGAAGGATTAAGAAGATGATGGTCGGGAGGACCTCGAACGAGATTCCGAATATCGCGCTTGCGCCCGCTCCGACAAGGACTCCTGTGACATCGATCACATACCACTCAGGAAACTTGTACAGCAGCGCGGCAAGTGCGAGGGTCAGGATGATTGCCGGTACAACCGGTATGAATGCGATAAGCACGTAGTACATGGTTGCAACCACAGCGAAGAGTATGACCGCGTGGAGGATGTATTTTTTGTTGGTTTTAATTATAAAAAGGATGAATGCCGTAAATACCAGTATAACTACAATATACCATACCACATTCCAGACCGACGACGTATCCTCGAATGCCTGCATCCCGCCCTCCGCCATCGGAGCCGCCATCGTAAGCGCAAGCACCTGCACGAGGATGATGAATCCCGCCATCCCTACGAGCGGGAGATATTCGGATACTGGTTTCACAAGTGTTACATGGGGACGCGGTCTTTGTAAACCTATTGGGCAAGTCCTGCGGAAAAGAGTTGTACCAGAAGAGCAAATACGAGTAGCAACGATGAAGATCAGACGGCAGAAACTGAAGAGACGCGAGGGTGTGATCGAACTTGTTCCTGAGACGCTTGATGATCTCTGGCACCTGAAATACATAATCGAGAATCGCGATCTTGTATCGGCGTTTACGAAACGGAGGGTTGAGGGGGCAACCGACAAGATACGCCCGGAAGCGGCTGAAAAGAAGTCGGTTCATCTCACGATCGAGGTCTCCGGGATGGAGTTTCACAGGTTCTCGAACCGGCTCCGTGTACGCGGCGTCATCAGGGGCGGGGTCGATACCGGCGAGTATCACACCATCAACATCGAGATCGGCTCGATGGTCGGCATCACAAAGCACTGGAAGCCGGATCAGCTCGAACGGATCGAGGATGCGAAAGCCACCTCGAATCGCCCACGCGTGACAATCATCACAGTCGAGTCAGGGGAAGCAGAGATCGGGCGTGTCCGCCAGTTCGGCGTGGATCGGGTATCGCAGGTCACCAAACCATCCGGGAAACAGGGCGGCGATTTCACACACGAGTTCTTTGCGTCGGCGGCAGATGCGCTCAACAAATCTGTTTCAGGCGGCGAAGACCACGCGATCATCATCGCAGGACCCGGATTCATAAAAGAAGATTTTATGGAGTATCTGCGCTCCTCAAATCCGGATATCGCGGCACGTGCGGTACTCGAGGATACCGTGACGACAGGAATGCCCGGGTTTATCGAGGTCCTGCGGCGGGGCGCGGTTGACCGGATCGTGCAGGAATCAAGGATCGGGCGGGAGACTGAGATGATGGATTCGCTGATGCGCGAGATCGCCGCCGATGGTAAGTGCGCTTACGGGACTGCTGAGGTTATGGCTGCGCTTGAACTCGGTGCGATCGAGACGCTGCTGATCGTTGATGAGACGCTGCGGAACTTCCGGGAGGCGGGAGCCGGGGCAGTGCAAGGAGCCGCGACCAGGGCAAGGTCAGGAGATGAGATGGGAGCGAAATCCGGCATCGATGCCGACGATCTCCTGCGGCGGGTCGAGCAGATGCAGGGGCGGGTCGTCGTCTTAAGTTCAGAGTTTGAGCCAGGAAACAGGCTCGATGCGCTTGGCGGGATGGCTGCGCTCCTCAGGTTCAAGATCGAGTAGGAAGCACTGGGTTTATGGGTAACAGAGTTCCCGTATCGACTCCACTCCCAGTCCATCCTTCCCTGCAGCAACCGTGATCGCATCCCCCGCCGCAACCGCGAGCCTCGAATCGTCGTGATGTACGGCACACCAAAATCGACGGCAGCACGCCTGATCTCGTAGCCCTCCCTCCGCACCTGTTTGCTCCTCGGCGTGTTTATGATCAGATCGAACTTGCCAGCCCTGATCAGGTCAACCACGTTCGGGCTGCCCTCGCTCACATTCCCAATTTTACTGCACATCTACAATTCCAGACTCCGATCATATCCCTTAAATTTCTTGCTGATGTTCGTTATGGTCATCCCAACTATTTTTTTATCCCGAAGTCGCAGAAATACACCGTCATCCAGTATAGCAGTATCAGTTGCCCTTTGGGGGCGTTCCAGACTCGCATACAACACATCGGCTTCGTAATCAAAATCAAACCACAGGTGTTTCGCACCCGTTCTTTTGATATGCGGTAACGCTTCAAATATCTCCTTTACTGCTGCCGTCGCTGCCATATTATCCCCTCGTTCCTATATGCAACTCTGTTCACCATGCCAGATAGCGGGGTCAGCTACGATGCTTCGGCTCTCACGCGATGCGTCTCCTGATTCAGGTTGGAGGTTAACAATCTATCATACGCGGTGACTTTGATAGGCGTTTCCAACCCGTTTCACAAGCGATTTAACATATTCCAGAAAACTGAAACCCTCGAGTTCCGCTTCTCTGGCGATGATTTTTCTTGCAATATGAACCTGCTGCAAAGCCGGATCGTTGGGGAATTCCGCTTCTACTCTTTTTCTTATCATTTCCATCTCTTTTTCTGCAATTTTAGCCATGTTCTACCTCCTACAATAATTCTGCCGGCGTCATGATCTCTATATGTCTGAATGCATTCACAGTATTTACCATCTTCACTATGTCCCTGGTTTTCCGCCTTACGATATGTCTGAAGTTCCAGCTCAGAATACAATCCATCTCGTTTATCACAGCAACCGCTATATGGTATGCATCTTCGAGATAGCTCTCAGGAACTGCACCATAGCGGACATACTCGTTTGCTAACCCTTCGACGTCGTCTGTTAGAAAGAGCACCGGAAATCGTGATACCTCTTTCATTTTGCTTCGGAGTGCCGGGTCGGGAGTCCGTTCGATCTTAGCGATCGTGATCTCGGAGATGAATGGATCGAAGCTTTCGATCTGCTCGAAAAACGATTCTGTAAGCGATTTCCTCTCCGGGTTCCTTGCATCGAATAGTGCTGAGATTACGGAGGTGTCCAGATATATTTTCAGTTTTCGTTTCATGTTCATCTATCTTTAAATTCGATTAAATGCATCAATGAATCTCTGGAATTCATCAGTCCGCCCCCTTTCTTTTTCTTGTTGCCATGCCAACGACCACTTCCAGCCATTAGGTATGGGACTATGATGTTCACAATTTACACAATGATCCTTCCTAAAAAACTCTTCATACATAACATCAAGACTTAATCCATAAACACCTCCACTATATCTACAAAAAAGGAATTTGAAACCTGCTGTGGGCAGCCCTAACATTTCTCCGAGTATCCCATAGGATCCCGCAGCAACCTCAAGGTGTGAACAGTTCTTTAATATTCTCTCTGGATTTCTATCTTTTAATCCAATCCTAACAACATTTGCAATCTCATCACCATCCTTTTCTAAATCTATTCCAGCCAGTTCAGCTAACCTTCTATGCATTTCGTCAATTTCTTCATCAGGAATCTCTTCAATGGATCGTGATCGTGGAAAATCATCTGGACCTTCGGGGAAATGGCTTCGTTCATTGAATTCATGCAAAAGATCCTCGGAAAGTTTGACATAATGATTCAAGCGATGCTCTACAGCCAAAGCTTCCATAGATTTGAGAACGTCTTTATATTCGTCACGGTTCTGGAAGTGAAACAAAAGAGCCTTATGCTTCAGAATTTCACATTTCACGTCAATACAACCCAATGCGTCCGCTAATTTCAGAGAGCTTTCAATCAAATCTGATGCATTCTCTAATAACGGCGTTAGTTCTTCTTTTGTTCGTTCAGTAATTAACCACCAATATGGGAAAAGATTGATTCGAATGAGACGTTCTAGTAAATCTAATGAAACCCAGTATTCTCCATTTTCAAATGATTCGTAAATATTTTGCGAATAGTCTTTTGATATTTCTAATAAGTTTTTATAATCCCCTGATTGAAACAATCTTAACAAAGAACCAGTACCTCGCCCTTGTTCCTCAACAACTTTTTGGATGATTTGATTACCTTGAATCTTTTTCATCAGCTTGAGATAAACTGCCTCTAAACCGAATCCTCTAAATAAGTATATGAAGCGTCTGTTCTGTATTTTTTCTGCGAGTTCGTATCCATAGCGTGACAATTCAAAAATCTCGAAGTTCTGTTTTTCGTCAAAGAGTGAATAAAATGACAGAATTCCCGAAATTGATGATAAATGTTCTAAAACATAGTCTTCTTGACCTTTTGTTCTATTAAAAATGTCAACAAATAGCTGTTGGCTTTTTTCTTTATTCTCGGTTTCATAATAATACTTCAAAGCTAAGTGTAGATCCATTTCGTTTTGTTCTCTAAGGTGTTTTTTTCTTTCCTCCTCAAATTTACTTATATCATCAATGGCGCCCTTTATTTCAAAATCGACAGACCAATGAGGCGTCCCAAAACGAAGTAAGTGGGCATATAGCATACCATTTCTTGCTTCCGATTCAATTTCTGCAGCATTATTATAAAAGTGATTCTTTTTTGGAATCTTAATTGTTACCGACTCCTGTTCCATCCATTTTGGGTTTCCAATTTTCAAGATTTCATTTACATATTTTTGAAGAAATAACCAATGAATTTCTTTTCTTTGGGTGTGAACCACAAAAAGAAATACAGGAAAAGGAACTTTTGATAGATAATACTTAATTTTATCCGTTTCAAATTGTATGGCTATCGAATCTTCTGTTTCCCGATATTGTTCTTTTCCTTTTAATTGAATTCTAAACCATATACCGGTCGGTTGTTCTCCGTGGAATACTTCAATTTCATAGTCAATTCCGTAATCGGGATGTTGCTCTCTTGGTACCCAGTCAGCTGGAAGTTTTGAACGCAGTATATTTTGAGCTTGCGTATCGATTTGATGTGATTTCGATCTTTTCATTCGAGCACCTCATGGAGACTTTGCGATATGCATCACAAATCTACACACCCTCCACTCACCACCTCACCCCCTATGATACTCCCGCACCGCCGCGACCCCCACGCCACCCTCTGCCCGGGCAGCAACCGTGATCGCATCCCCTGCCGCAACCGCTGCCTGAATCGTTGTGATGTACGGAACACTAAAATCGACAGCAGCACGCCTGATCTCGTAGCCGTCCCTGCGTCCCTGCTTGGCTCTCGGCGTGTTTACGATCAGATCGATCTTGCCAGCCCTGATCAAGTCAACCACGTTCGGGCTGCCCTCGCTCACCTTCTTAATCGGTAACGCCCGTGAAAAAATCTCCGTCCCGGGCGTCGACGCCGGAGGCGTTATCGCAGCAACACCATGATCGTGCAGATACGCCATAGTCCCACTGGTTCCGATGAGTTGCAGTCCTGTGCTCCGCAGTTTTCGTGCGATGTCCACAATTCGATCCTTATCCGCATCCCGGATCGAGAGAAAGACCGTGCCCTTCGTGGGAAGCCTGTTACCTGCGGCAAGCTGCGCCTTGTAGTACGCGGTCCCGTAGTCGTGATCCATTCCCATCACCTCGCCAGTGGATCGCATCTCAGGACCGAGTATCGGATCCGCACCCGGCAGCTTGTCAAACGGCAGCAGGACTTCTTTTACAGAGACGCAAGAAGGGACCGGCTCATCCACGTATCCGAGTTCCTGAAGCGTTTTTCCAACGATCACCTTTGCAGCGATCTTCGCAAGCGGAATTCCCACAGCTTTTGAGACGAACGGAATCGTGCGGGACGATCTCGGGTTTGCCTCGAGCACGTACACCACACCGTCTTTTTCTGCGAGCTGGAGGTTTATCAGCCCCCGCACATTTAAGGCGAGTGCGATGCGCGTCACATGGTCGCGGACCGTGTCCATGATTTCAGGAGAGAGCGACTGCGGCGGAATCACGCACGCGGAGTCGCCCGAGTGGATTCCTGCCTCCTCGATGTGCTCCATGATCGCGCCGATCAGGACATCTGTGCCATCGCAGACCGCATCACAGTCGATCTCGACTGCGCCTTCGAGAAAGTCGTCTATCAGGACCGGATGATCCGGCGAAACCCTCACAGCTTCCCGCATGTACCTGTCGAGATCATCGGAATCGTACACGATCTCCATCGCCCGTCCGCCAAGAACATACGAAGGGCGCACGAGCACGGGATAGCCGATTCTGTCGGACGCTATGTGTGCTTCCTCTTTTGATGTCGCATAGCCGGCTTCCGGCTGCGGAATCCCGAGACCTACAAGAAGCTGGTTGAACCTTTTCCTGTCCTCAGCAAGGTCCATGTCGCCGGGCGACGTCCCGAGAATCCGGGTATCGAGATCCGGGCGGCGTGCAATCTCTTTTGCAAGCGGGATTGCGAGATTGACAGACGTCTGTCCGCCGAACTGGACGCAGACGCCATAGGGGCGCTCGCGTTCGATGATGTTCATCACGTCTTCGAGGGTCAATGGCTCAAAGAATAGCTTGTCAGAGGTGTCAAAATCAGTAGATACGGTCTCAGGATTGTTGTTAACGATATGCGTCTCGATCCCTTCCTCCCGAAGCGACATAACAGCGTGGACTGTGCAATAATCAAACTCGATCCCCTGCCCGATCCGGATCGGACCAGCCCCAAGAATCAGCACCTTCTTTCTCGATGTGGGATTTATTTCGCACTCGTCCTCGTAGCATGAGTAGTAATATGGAGTCTTTGCCGCAAACTCTGCCGCACATGTGTCCACCATCTTGTAGACCGGCAGGATTCCCTGATCGTGCCTCTGGTCTGTTACCTCCTCCCGCGTAACGCCTGCGAGTTCTGCGATCCGCTCGTCTGTTAACCCGATCCGCTTTGCGTCGCGGAGAACAACCTTTTCCGGACATGAGCCCGGCTTGATGCGGTCCTCGATCTCGATTATATTCCCCAGTTTCTGCAGGAAGAACGGGTCGATCGATGTCAGTTCGGAGATCTCCTCGCTGGAAAACCCGGTGCGTAGCGCATGATACACCACGAAGAGACGCTGGTCTGTAGGGGTTCTGAGAAGTTCCCTTATTCTATCGGGCGTCCAATCATCCGCCGCGGTCCCGGTTCCGGTTCCAGCGGCTCCGAAACTCATACCGATGTCAAGCGAACGCACAGCTTTGAGGAGCGCCTCCTCGATGGTGCGCCCGATCGCCATCACCTCACCTGTGCTCTTCATCGCGGTTGTGAGCGTGTTATCCGCTGTCACGAACTTGTCAAAAGGCCATCTCGGAATCTTTGCGACCACGTAATCGATAGCCGGCTCAAACGACGCTGGAGTCTCGCCTGTGACATCATTCCTGATCTCGTCAAGATTAAGCCCAATCGCAATCTTCGCAGCGACCCGTGCGATCGGATAGCCGGTCGCCTTCGATGCGAGCGCTGACGACCTTGAGACCCGGGGGTTCACCTCGACAATTGTGTACTTTCCGTCTTTCACCGCAAACTGGATGTTGCAGCCGCCCTCAATACCTAAGAAACGTATGATGTTTATCGCAGCGCTCCGAAGCATCTGGTGCTCGTTATCCGAAAGCGTCTGCGATGGAGTCACCACGATCGATTCTCCTGTGTGGATGCCCATCGGATCGAAGTTCTCCATGTTGCAGATCGTGATGCAGGTGTCGCCCGAATCCCGTATCACCTCGTACTCGAACTCCTTCCAGCCAAGCACGCTCTCCTCGACGAGCACCTGATTGATCCGCGACCGATTGAGCCCGAGTTCGCAGATTCTGCGCAGATCGTCGCGGGTGTATGCGATCCCGCCGCCGGCGCCGCCGAGTGTGTATGCCGGGCGGACGATCAAGGGAAGTCCGAGCGTTGGGATCAGTGCAATCGCATCCTCGATCGTCGAGACCGCCCGGCTCCTCGGGACCGGCTCGCCGATCTTTTCCATCGCCTGCTTGAAGAGTTCCCGGTCCTCGGTGTCATAGATCGCCTTTAGTGGCGTTCCAAGAAGTTTTACGTTGTATTTATCGAGTGCGCCGCTCTCTGCAAGTTCGGTTGTGAGATTAAGCCCGGTCTGCCCGCCGAATCCGGCGATTAGTCCGTCGGGGCGCTCAATCTCTATGATCTTCTCAATTACCTCGGGTGTTAGCGGCTCGATGTAGACCGCATCCGCAGTCTCTGGGTCAGTCATAATCGTTGCTGGGTTTGAGTTTACGAGAACTACGGATACGCCTTCCTCGCGGAGCGACTGGCACGCCTGACTGCCTGAGAAATCGAATTCTGCTGCCTGTCCGATCAGGATCGGACCTGATCCTATGAGCAGGATTTTTTTGATGGTGGGGTCTTTTGGCATGGGTGGTCACTCACTTTCGAAGAGGGGGGCTTGTATAGTTTGTGGGATGCCGGACCACTCCTTCAATCTCAAAGCAATAAATTCCATCGTCTTATGGTGCGTTTTGAATTTCTCAGTGGCTCTATACCTGCCATCTTTGAACTCGAGATACTCAGAAAGATGATTCTGGATCAGGTCTTCCATTGCATTATTTACTTTAGATATTAGCCGACTTCTCACAGCAGGTCGTATCTTGTCGGATAGTCTTTCCAATCCGTCATCCACCAATTGCACCGGCGTCTTTCCATCACTATTCGGATCGAATACCTGCATGACTATTTCAATCAACCCCCTGCGAATCTCTTTCCATTTCCCCGCCATTTCCGGAATTATGGCGATGGGTATCTCCGGAAGTCTTCTTAAATCCATCCCTTCTGCCTTGATTAATTCATCTTTCAGACGTTGATTGTGGAGATCCTCTTCTTTTTCTATTTTAAGAATATTATCTACGGTAATCTGACAATATGGGCCATCATCAACATTATCCGATAATCGGCTTGTCATAACGTCGGGTTCACCGTCATGGATCGAAAGTCCATACTGGCTAAGGTCGCGAGGATCTATCGATCTGTACCGATCAAGTTTCGGTTCCTTGGACTTTGGTTTAGTTGTCAACTCTAATATCAGCCATCCGGTTTCACAACTTGCCACTATATCAGGTTCCAAATCTTTGCCCTGCTCAGAAGATAGAAAGAGCGGTTCTATATTATATCTGAATCCGGCAGCTTTGAAAGGTCCAACGAAATTGGGTCGATTGTACTGGTAGAACAATTGGATCGTGTTACGCCACAAGACTATCCGATCATCCTGTTCAGGCAAATATCTCCACCCCATCATGGAATATGGACGTTCTTCCAGCGTTATCTTCGCCCTGAATGGTTGCAATTCGAGGTGCTGCATTGACACAGCCTTTGCCAGGAATTGTGAGATACGCGAAGTCGGGACCAACGTCCAGTAAAACACGATCCCATGTATGCAGATCCACGCCTCGGAACCTTCTGAAGTCGGCTTCGGCTTCGGTTTCCACCAGCCACAACTTCATTTCACCCGTGCCCTTTGCAACGGTATTTGAAAAAGCATCCAGATCAATCTCCTGACTGAAATCGATCTCAAAAGCACATAAGGTCGTGTCGCGAAGTTCGGTTGCATCGGAGATGGCGTCATCGTACCGATTCGCCATCTCGGAAATAGATAACAGAACCTCATCAACATCCACTGCTCTATTAATGGTGGCTTTCCCATTGCTGTACCATTCTGCAGAGATCGCCACAGAACCGTTTCTTCTTTTCTGCCACCTTGCGCTATAGATAGCAAATCTCTCCTTTGCTTTCTCAATAACTTCATCCAGACCACCGATATATCGGTTTGCTCCGTACCATGCCTTGAGACTGAACTTGCCTGCCTCTTCTTCAGGATAAAGACCGTCAGTGAACCTGAGTCCCAGACCACTCTGGCGCCAGTGTTCCATACCATCCCAATGTAGTAGTTGTTTCCTTGATAGCCAGCACCTATCAAGCCCTTTTCTACTTTCGACCCAGTTCTTGATAGCCAGATCCGATTCGGCTGCATCTAGTATACTGTAGATTACCCACACTCGGTCTCTTGTCCCATCCAGAAACAACGTGTTTGAGAGATTTTTATCCTGATTCCCATACCAACCAGTCGAATCAAGTCCTCGCCATTTCCCGATAGGGCAGCCTGCAACGTCTACACTGCGATTACTTTCTATCAGGTACGCTTTTAGCTGGGTTGAGTACGTCTTCCCAAACTCCTCTAATGATTCTTCGTTATTCTCAAATCCTGCTTGTAGTCTTCCTTTCAACTCGCCAAGGGTCGTTATTTCGCGCATGGTATTTTCCATCACATAGAGTCATGACATTCGATCATCAGACTTGTCGGTTCTATATATTCATATATGTTTCTGGCACAATCTTATTTTCTATCGAAAGCGGCTCGATGTAGACTGCGTCCGCAGTCTCGGGGTCGGTCATGATCGTTGCAGGATTTGAGTTCACGAGAACTACGTATATCCCCTCTTCGCGGAGGGACCTGCACGCCTGACTACATGAGAAACCGAATAATACGACCGTGCTGCAGAAAAACCATAAAAACCATCCCGGTGTAGGCTTTTTGCAGCTTCAAGACTCTCTTTAGCTTTCTGCATCAGTTCTGAGATGTCTTTATCTTCACTCATATTGGAATACCTTCTCTTTTTGCATTGAGGATGATCGGTAATCTCCGTGTCCGATATTGATCAGCCCCGATAGGGATTATGGAGACTACCATATCATACAGGAAGTCTAACTGATGAATCTCTCCGGAAAACTTTTCTATTTCGGAAACAGGACTGCTCATATCTTCCAAAAGAAGAATAAGATCGATATCCGATTCTTCTGTGGCATCCCCTCGTGCATAAGAACCGTATAAGATTATTTCACTCAATCGTTCCCCATAAATTCCATGGAGTTTCTCTTTTACTAAATCAAGAATTGGTTTAATGTCTTGTATGGTTTTGTTCATTCACTCGCACACTCCATCGTTTTTATTATTTCGTGCTGATGAGTCTCGTCTCGACAGATGTGTCTACTGTGGTGGCGCAGCCGTGCAACTCCTTATTCTCCTGCCCTTCCAGCGACGCGATCAAAGAACCACATCTCAGTATCCCTTGGACCCGGATGCGCCTCAGGATGGTACTGCACCGAAAGGACATCGAGATCGGGATGCTCGAATCCCTCGATTGTGCCGTCGTTCGTGTTGATCTGCGTGATCTTAATGCCGGTTCCCTCAATTGAGTCCTTAGCAACAGCAAAACCGTGATTCTGTGACGAGATGTAGACCTTTCCGCTCTGCATGTCCTTGACAGGCTGATTTGCCCCCCTATGCCCGAACTTGAGTTTGTATGTCTCGCACCCGAGTGCAAGCGCTAGCACCTGATGCCCAAGACAGATGCCTGCAACTGGCAGTGTTCCGGCAAGCTCTGACACAACCCCAATTGCGCTCTTAGCCTGTGTGGGGTCGCCGGGCCCGTTTGAGAGAAATAGGAGGTCAGGACCAGCGGACATGACTTCTGTCGCGGTTGCTGTGGCTGGAAACACCGAAATATCGAGCCCCCGGCGCTCGAGACTCCGGAGGATGTTCTGTTTGATCCCGAGATCGATCAGTGCAACTTTCTTCCCGCTGCCCTCGATGTGATACGGTTTCTTGCACGTTACCTGCGAGATCAGGTCGATCTCAGATATATCGGGCTGCTCGCGTGCGAGTTCCACGGCAGATTCCCCATCGATACCGCCGCTACTGTCGTCTACGATCAGCGCAGCACGGAGCGTTCCGTGCTCTCTCGTCTTGATCGTGAGATGCCGGGTATCGATTCCAGCGATTCCGGGCTTGCCCTCGCGCTCCAGAAACTCGTGGATGCTCTCCTTGTGCTGATGGTGCGACGGGTGGTCGCACATCTCCCGCACGACGAGCCCCTCCGCCTGCATTCCCGGTGACTGGAACGCGTCAGGGTTTACCCCGTAATTGCCGATTAAAGGGTACGCAAACATCAGGATCTGTCCCCTGTACGATGGATCGGTAAGCGCCTCTTCATATCCTGTGAACTGCGTGGTGAAGACCAGCTCTCCGGAGACCTCGCATTCGGAGCCAAAACCAGTGCCGTGCAGGATCGTCCCGTCCTCAAGCCCGATAACAGCGTTCATGGTCTCTGGTATGGTGGGTTTGGGTTGATATAGGTTGTGGAATCCGGTGGATGTGGAGCCGATGTTCTTAGATGTATAGTTCATGACTAATTTTATTTGTGGTAGAAAACCTTAAATAATGTCATAAGGTAATCACTTTCCGAAGATCTATGAAATATGTCATAGCAATAATACGACCCGAACGGCTCGATTCTGTCACGAGGGAGCTCCAGAAGGTTGAGGTGAGCCGATTGACCGTATCGCCGGTATCGGGATATGGCGCTCAGAAAGGATATTTAGAGGTATACCGGGCAGTTGAACTTGAGGTAAACCTTCTTGAAAAGATCAAGCTTGAAATAGCGGTAAACGACGATTTCCTTGCACCAACGATCGAAGCCATCCAGAAGGGCGCAAAAACAAACGAAAAAGGTGAGATTGGAGACGGTAAGATATTTGTCCTGCCTATTGAGGATGTTGTACGGATCAGTACCAGCGAAACCGGTTCTGAGGCGATCTGAGGATATGGGGGTTACGAAAAATGGCTATTGTCTTTGCAGATACTGCATGGGTGTTAATCTCATCAGCGCTCGTCCTCTTTATGCTCCCCGGACTTGCACTCTTCTACGGCGGGATGGTCCGGCGAAAGAACGTCTTAAGCAGCATGATGCACTCGTTCGTCGTTATGGGGATCGTCGCTGTGCTCTGGGTTGTGGTCGGCTATTCGCTCGCATTCAGTGAGGGGAACTGGTTTGTCGGCGGACTTGACCACATCTTCCTTGCAGGAATCGACCACAATTCAACGACAGGAACGATCCCGACGTATGCATTCGTTGCGTTCCAGGGAATGTTTGCAATCATAACGCCCGCGCTTATCTCGGGTGCTGTTGTCGGACGCATCAAGTTCAAGAGTTACATCGCGTTTATCACGCTCTGGAGCTTGATCGTCTATGCGCCGGTCTGCCACTGGGTCTGGGGCGGCGGGTTCCTGACAGGCGAGGCACTCGACTTTGCAGGCGGAACAGTTGTTCACATCACATCCGGAATCTCAGCACTCGCGATCCTCGTCTTCCTTGGCAAACGGAAGGGTTACGGCGTGGACGTCATAAAGCCGCACAACGTAACACTCACACTCATCGGCACCGGGCTCCTCTGGTTCGGCTGGTTTGGGTTTAACGCTGGCTCCGCACTGGCTGCAAACGAGATCGCAGCACTCGCATTCATAACAACGTTCGTTGCGCCCGCAGCAGCCGGACTTACATGGATGGCTGCAGAATGGTGGGGCACAGGAAGACCAACTGCGCTCGGGTTTGCAACAGGAATTCTCGCGGGTCTCGTGGCGATAACGCCTGCTGCCGGATTTGTAACGCCGATGGCTGCAATTGTAATCGGGGTTGTTGCAGGGTTTGTCTGCTACAGCGCAGTGATGCTGAAAGGAAAGCTTGGCTACGACGACTCGCTCGATGTCTTCGGCGTCCATGGTGTCGGTGGAACCACAGGAGCGCTTCTGACCGGCGTGTTTGCGACTGTTGGTGCTGCCGGGCTACTCGCTGGTAACTCACACCAGCTCTTCCTGCAGTTCGAGGGAGCTGCCATTACGATGGTGTACGCAGTTGTCTGCACGATAGGGATCGGCTTTGTTCTGGACCGGACACTGGGACTCAAGGTCTCTGTAAGCGAGGAGAATATCGGGCTCGATCAGACACAGCACGGCGAGAAAGGATACAATTAGATCGGAAGAGCACACGTCTGAACTCCAGTCACATGTCAGAATCTCGTATGCCGTCTTCTGCT
>CBDAFH010000036.1:0-12278 GCA_965195165.1 uncultured ANME-2 cluster archaeon
GTATCATGACCGCATGATCATAGATATCTCCCCCGCGCCTCGATCTCGCGCACACGTGCAAGCACCTGATCAGCACCCGAGAACGTCCGCCTGTACCCGCGAGAGAACGCCTCTTCAAGTCCCGGATCACCGTGCGTGCTCACAAACGTCTGGAAGAGCACATGCACATCGACGCCCTGCGCCTCCACATTCTTCTCGAAATACCCAAGCCCGAAGTCGATGAAATATATCCGGTCATCGCCTCCGCTGTCGCCATCGCCGTTTTGCAGGATGAGATTCGAGGTTGTGAGATCGCCGTGAATGATCCCGCAACCGTGCAACCTGCCGACAAGTTCGCCGATCTTCTCGCTCATACCCAGATCAAGCACATCCTTCATCCGCTGACCCTCGATAAACTCCATCTCGATTGTGTGCTCGGCTGTATCGACATCGTAGATGATCGGCGTCGGGACCCCGCACCTGCGCGCCTCTGATATGAGTTTCGCCTCGCTTCTGGTTCTCGCTGCCCTGATTCGCGTATCAAGTTCTGGGATGCGGTAGTTCTTCGAGACTCTCCGCTTGATGATCCTGCCGCCGGATCGCTCGATCACGGCTTCTGCTCCGGCTGCTATCTGCTGGTTCATGTGTACCAGTTCTTGCAGGCATCGATATTAACAGTCTTCGCTCGCATTCAGGCGGGGTGCACAGATCCAGAAGGGTTATCGCGTTGATAGCCCATTGAAGCATCATACATGGTTCGATGGCAAGATGCCCCTTAAAATTGGTTTTTTTCTCGAAACGAGGGTGATTCAGCCGGGGAGTTTTTGCTGGGTATATGCTATGTGCACAGGTAGGAGACACGGATTCATCCACAAAGGTTATATTAGAGCCATGCGCCAAATTTGATGACGTTGGTTTTCCACTGCTGTGTTGAGAACCAACACACAAGCATCCCGTCATAAGATGTGGATTACAAACCAACGTCACCATTTTGTTTATGAAAACATTGAACTCGATGTACGGGCAGGCAATCGGTGACATGCTCGGCGAGCCGGTTGAGGGTCTCACCCGCGAAGAAATCGCAATGCAGCACCACACCATCACAGGTTTCATAAGCCCGCCATCGATCACCGACGACACGATCATGACGCATCTCGTTGTGCGGTCGATCTGCGAGACCGGGCGGGCGGATCGCCGCCACATCGCGCAGACATTCCTTCGGAACCGTGCGCGCATACCGCGAATGGGTCCGACCACGGCTCAAGCACTATCCGGACTTGCAGAAGATCCCGATTTCACACCGACCACAGGAACGACCGATGGCGCGGCAATGCGTGCTCCTGCGATCGCATGGCTATCTCCAGCGGATCTGGTCATCCCAAACGCCATCGAATCCTCACTTGCGACGCACGGCGCACCGGTTGCGATCGCTGGCGCATGTGCGGTTGCGTGCGCTGTGTCAAAGGCGATCGCTGGCGCGGATATCGAGACGGTCATACGCGCCGGCGTGCATGGCGCCCGCGAAGTATCAGCAGATCTCGCATCCCTTATTCTGGAGGCAGTCTCGCTTGCATCAGAGGGATCGCTCGAAGACGCCGTCGATATCACCGGATGCGGGATCGAGACTGCGGAAGCCGTGCCCGCGGTCTTTGCGATCATCTCAAAGCATCACGATTTCAGAAGTGCCGTTCTCGCGGCAGTGAATCTTGGCGGCGATGCCGACACCATCGCGGGCATGGCAGGCGCGATCACAGGCGGCATGTCGCACGTGCTTCCCCGCGACTGGATCGATGCATGCAGGGGTCAACCAGAGGCGATGATTATGGAGTCGTTGGGGTGCGTTTCACGCTTCATAGACTCCACCGGTCATCGAGCGGGAACATCTCATTGATCCAGATCAGGGTCTTTTTGTCGTGGATGATCCGGTATATCCTTGAGAGCACTGTGCAGTCCTTGCCAAATGCGCTGTCCTTCAGATTCAGAACTCCGATCTCCACAATCTCCCGCCTCGACTCGATGTTATGATTCTGCATGATGCGCCCGATCGGTATGTCCGCACGCATCAAATCCTCTTCCATGCCCGCTGGCATCTGCCTGATCGGGGCTAACGATCGCGCATAGACATACGCCACACCCCCTGCATGCAAGAGGACCGTGCGCTCATTTACCTGCTCGCCCACGGGTATATCGAGCAGTCTGGCGATCTCGTCATCCGCTCTGGTGACGTGCTGCTGCTCTGTCTCGACGCTGACATGCTTCTTCGTCATCAGTTCGAGCAGGTGGGTGACCGACCCGTCGGTGCCTGCGCAGATGCGAAGGCAGGTCGGAAGATCGAGTTTGTATAAGCGGTCGGTGACGTCCATTATCTCCTCGTCGTTTCCTCTGTCCCCTCCACAAAGATAGTCTGCGATGGGTACGCGATCTCGACGCCCAGTTCTTCGAGCAGTTGCATGATCTGGAGGTTGAACCGCTCACGAACCGCAAGGAACTCGTCCCACACTGTCGTCTTTGTGAAGCAGTAGATGAAGATATCGAGCGAATATGCGCCGAATTCGGTGAAATGAACCATGTGGAAGTTGTGATCGAAACCGGAATCTTCTTTTATGATCCGGTTGATCCCCTCGACCACCTCTTCCATCTGTTTCCCGCTCGTTTTATAAGATACCCCGAGATTGAATTTTATCCTCCGTTTCTTCATCCTGGTGAAGTTCACGATCTCGGATTTGATGAACCTGCTATTTGGCAAGGTCACGAGTGCCTGATCGAACCTGCGTATCCGCGTGGACCGAAGCCCAACATCCTCAACAGTCCCCTCCACGCCATCGACCCGTATCCAGTCGCCGATATGGAACGATCGATCCGAGAAGACCGTGACCGATCCGAAGATGTTGCTCACGGTGTCCTGCGCTGCCAGGGCAAGTGCAAGCCCGCCTATGCCAAGACCCGCCAGAAGCGATGCGATGTTGAATCCAAGGTTATCTATTAGGGCGAGGATTGTGATCGTCACCACAACGACCTTGAGACTCTTTATGAGAAGCGGCGCCAGTTGCTCATCGAGTTTCGTATCAGTCCTCTGCGTCACCTTATCCAAGCAATGGGCAAAGACATTGATCAGGTTGAGCATTAGCAGGAGCGCAACGAATGCAAATGCAAGCGTGAAGAAGAAATGAAAGATCAGTGCGACCTCGAAGATTCCTATCTGGCCTGGAAGATGCAGCGAAGCTACGGCAACATAGATTCCACAGAATATGATAAGGTAACCGAGAGGGGATTTGAATGCGGCTACGAGCAGATCATCGATCTCGGTCTCTGTCTTTTTGGCAAGCTCCATCAGTTTCTTCTCGAAGAGGTACAGTGTGAGTTTGCGAAGGACAAGGGTGAAAAATATGATTAAGAAGAACGCGACCAGCTCGGCTGTTGAAATGTCGAGAGAATACTGATCGAACAGATTCTTGATATCTTCAAGCATGGTATCCAGTCTGTTGTTGATAGATTATGAAATTTTTCATAAGTCTGTGAGTATGATCACGTTCCCCCTACCTTTCTTCACCTTCTTGACCAACCCCCGATCCTCAAGGTCGGTTATCATCAGACTCGCCTTCGCTTCCGAGTAATTGAGCCGCATCCGCAGGTCTTTCTGTGAGATCCTACCGTCACGCCCCCTGATGATCGAGAGCACCTCCTGCAGATCAGATGGGATCTCTGATTCCGCATCCACAGTTTCTAACTCTTCTGGCGCTTCCGGTTCTGGCTTCACTGGTTCATATCCATAATCTTCCTTTCTGTCTGTTCCATCCGTTCCGCCCTTTCCGCCCTTTCCGTCGCCCTTTTTACCCCCCTTCCACAAAAACAGGGCAGCCACGATTGCCAGAACCGAGAGGATACCGGTTGCATAGAGCAGCACCGTAGAATCCTCTTCATCTTCAGGGAGTTCTTCGTAATCGAAGAGATCCTCGCTGAAATTCATGTCCTCGCACAGGTACGCTTCCTCAATCGGCGGAAACATCAGGAGATCGAGCACAAAATCCCCATCCCCGACGATTGTGATCTCTTCTTCGGCACAATACTCGAGCAGATTGCCTCTGTAATATTCGGCACGGATCACGTACGATCCTTCCGGCAGATCGAATGTGTAACTGCCGGAAGACGCTACCAGTACCTGCGGCGGAGTTGAATTCACCAGAACGATCGCATTCTCGAGTGCTTCGAACGTCGACCACTCATACGTTGTCCCGTGCACCACAGCAGCGGCTGCCGATGGTGCACAGACCACGAGTATAGCGATAAGTAGCAGACATCTTCGAAGCATCAGAACGTGGCAAGTTTCCCTTCTGCGACCAGTCTGGTGATGTCTGTTATGTCTGCAAGCGACGCATCGATGATGGTCTCGATCTCCCGATGCAGCACATTCATGTCAGCGCCCTCTGCAGCAACGATTCCGGCATCAGCAACAAGCGGCTGGTCGATCGGCTTACCGATCTCGGATAACATGCGGATGTAGATCTCCTCGACCCCGTCCACGGTCTCGATCACCTCGGATGCGATCTTGTTGGTGAGCAGGTTGTATATCTTCCCGACATGGTTGACCGGGTTCTTGCCGCTCGTCGCCTCCATGCTCATCGGCCTGTACGGCGTTATCAAGCCGTTGCACCGGTTGCCGCGCCCGACAGACCCGTCATCGCCCATCTCTGCCGAGGTTCCGGTCACGGTCATGAAGAGCGATTCGTTTTTGAGGTCGTCTGCGGCATTGATCAAGACCTCGATGTCGCGATCCGTGCAGTCGCACGCCATGTTTTCGATGTGATCGCGCAAATCATCCGTTACACTGATATAATGCTCCAGATCGTCAAGATGGCGCCCGACCATTGCGCAGGCGACGACCAGGGTGATCTTGTCCTTGTCGCGAAGTCCCATGATCTTGGTGTCCTCCCCGATCGCAGGAATCTTCTTCCGAAGATTCATCAATTCGCGTTCGGCATGGTATACGATCTGCTCGGTCTCTGACAGCGGCGCAAACCCGACGCCAAAGGACGTGTCGTTTGCACCTGGAATCTTTCTGTGGAAGACGTCCCTCAGATCGGACGAGCCCTCCCCGAGTTTGCAGTCAAGAATGATATCGCGCTCCAAATTCAGATTCAGGATGTTCTCCTTGAGATAGTCCCGGGCCGCCTGTAGTGCGGTGGTATCGGTCGGGATGTGTATGCCATCGAACTCCTTCGTGGCTCTGCCGACCAGCAATATGTAAATCGGTGAAACGACTTCTCCGCCACCGAACGCGGGGTATGATCTGCCAGCAACGATCTGCGTCTCATCGGTGTTGTGGTGCAGCACTGCCCCACAGCGGTCTATGTACTCGGCGCAGAGTGCCTGACTGACCGCTTCGGCAAGTCCGTCTGCGATGCTGTCCGGATGCCCGATACCCTTGCGCTCGACAAGTTCGATCTCCTGCTTCTCAATCGGAGTCTGCCTGAGCGGTTCCACCTTGATATTTCGTGTCATTGGAAGTACCTCTATGCTGAAGTGTATCTGTGCCGATGATATAAGATATTCTGGTCGGCTATATGCACCGGAAGAGTTGATATATCCCGCATGATAACACACATGCACGGTGGTCGAATGCCATGAAAGTGCGTGATGTTATCAAGATAATCGAATCAGATGGCTGGTATCCGGTTACGATGAAAGGGGAGCCATTCGGCAGTACAAGCACCCGACCAAAATGGGAAGGGTGACCTTTCGCCGGGTCATCCCAGCCACGATCTGGCTCCCGGAACATTAGGCAGCATATTAAAACAAGCGAAACTAACTGAAAGGAGATAATTATGTACAGGTTTTTAGTTGTTATCGAAAAAGCAGACCGGAACTGCTCATCGTATTCGCAAGATCCGCCCGGTTGTGTGGCAACTGGCAGCACACACGAAGAAGTTGAGCAAAATATGTATGAAGCAATCGTACTGCATGTGAAAGGATTGATCGAAGATGATGCACCAGTTCCGGCATCACAAGCTTTTTCGGAATACCTCGTGATCGGAGAGCATGTCACCGCCTGACCGATATTCCGGATTGCGAGCTCCAGCCGCCCGCCTGACCCGCGCTGGGCTGTGAACGGCGACAAGCGCGTCACATCGCTCGACGCTCTGATGATCCTGCAGGCGGTGGCTGGGGGCATAGAACTCGGTTAGGCTTAAGTGTCGTGGCGACAGAATACAACGTATGTGGCGACGTGATTCACACGTCGGTAGTAGGATATCGTTGTTAGAACGGAACTATAACAAGGTGGAAAAATATGGAACTTGAAATTTGTTCTCGAAGATGGGGGCACAACGACACTTACATTATTAACAAGACTTCAATTGGATGGAGGATAACTCATCTTGCCATGGGTGGAGATTGTGATAACCGAGGGCACCCACATTTATTTGAAAACCTCGGCCATGATGGCATTAATTATCCTGAAAGCCTTGGCGGATATATGGAATGGTTGTGGGAACAATCAGAAGAGAGAAACATGAGCGATGATGAAATTCAAGAAAATCTCGCTATACTCGGGAGATGGATTCAACAAGTAGAAAAAAGCTCGCCGAGAGGGTTATGGCAAAATTATAAATGACACATAATCGTATGCAGAAGGAGGAAAACAGCTATGCATAAGCCCTGTACTTAAGTGCGGGGTTTAGTGACTTAAGCGATGAAAAGATGCTCAACAGTAGAAAGCTTGGAAGATTTCACGATGGTAAAGTAGAGACAATCAATAATAAAGAGGTGATCAAAATGTCTGAAGAAAGAGATGAACAAAAGGCTTTTGATTCGGTTCTTAAATATCTAAAAGACGAAAAGGATTCAAAAATATCGTTTTGGAACGTTCTACAGGGATATAAACAACTTGAAGCAGGATTTTTCGCAGGAGATCCAGATGATGTATCAGAAATTTTACAAGAATTATTCCTTGATGGATGGTTTTCACCAGATCATACTCAAGGGCCTGATGGAAATTGGCTCAGATTAACCTCATATGGAAGATCTCAATTAGAATTGGATTATAAGCCAGTGTTCTTAGACCCTGTTGCAACAATTCAGGAGATCGAAGAATCAATCCCTAATATGGATAGTATTGCACTGGACTATTTCAGAGAATCATTATGGGCAATCAAAAAGAGATTATATTTATCTGCTACAGTGACGATGGGGTGTGCAAGTGAAAGATCAATTTTATTATTAATTGAGGCGATATTAGACCACTATAATGATAAAACACTTATATCTAAATTTGGTAAAAGTTATGGCATTAAAAAGAAATTTGATTTATTAATTAAAACCATTAAAGAAAAAGGTTTGAAAAATGAATTATTATCAAAGTATCAATCAGATAACGATAAAATTGATGAAATCAACCGATTGTTCGTTGACTTTGACACCCATTTGGATCAAATGTTTTCTATATATAGAATCAATAGAAATGATGCTGGGCACCCCACAGGTAGAGAATTTAACGAAGATATTGTAAAAGCCACTGCAGCAATGTTTAAAAATTACTGTGAAATAATTTATGGCTTGATCTCACATTTATAATAAAAACATGGTGCCATATTCTTCAATAGTCCTGAATGCAAATAGAATAAATAGCAGGTGTTATCCCCAACTCCATTCTGCAACAAACGAGGATGCTCCGCAATTCAGAGCCGACCCTATAATTGGATACTTTGCGAAATCGGATGCTTGTTTTCCAGTATAACGTCCGGTCCGTACTTCTTTTTGTTGTGATTTTGAATTGTGGGACAGGCTCTTCACTGCGGGGTGGCTCGGACGGGGGCTTCGGAAGACTATCATGAGGGTTTAGCGGAGATCGTGGGAGCCCGCGTACTCGGAAGGGATTTTGTGGCGTGGAACATGGGGCACAGGGCATAGATTCATATCGTGCCAGATGCAGACAAAACATTATTTCAGTTCACTGGTGTGCTCGGAATTTAGAGCCCGCCCGACCCGCGCTGGGGCGTGAGCGGCGACAAGCGCGTCACATCGCTCGATGCGCTGATGATCCTGCAGGCGGCGTGTGGGAACATAGATTTATCATAACTCCTGCCCATAGAGTGAAGTATCAACCCGGTTAGCAGATACAAGGTGAAAAATATGAGAGCGCTCCAGAAACAGTATGTTGTGGATGGGAAGGGACAAAAAACAGCGGTGATCCTCTCGATTGGGGAGTGTGAGGAACTGTTGGAAGACCTCCATGACCTATCGATCATCGCCGAACGCAGGGATGAACCCACAATAACATTTGAAGATATTAAGAAAGGGCTGAAAGAAGATGGGCTCTTATGAAATTCGATGGAAGAGTTCGGCAGCACGAGATTTGCACAGCATTGACCTGCAACAAGTCCCGCGGATTATAAGAGCCATTGAATCGCTTGCGGACAACCCGTTTCCTTCGCAGCACCGTAAGATTCGAGGGTCAGTTCGGGATTATAGAATTCGGATCGGAGATTATAGAGTTATCTACCAGGTGCATACCAGCTCCGGAGTTGTCATCATTTATCATATTCGGCATCGCAGACATGCGTATCGCAGGTGATTGAGATGGTTGAAATGCTCGCTCTGTGAATGTGGCTGCGGCGATAGACATGCACCCCAAGTCACGGGGACTGCCACGCAATCGATTCTGCTCGTCATCTAATCCCTGATAATCGGATGCATTCACAACCCTCATCGGATGGGCGTGATATCTGTATGCAAATGCCGCAGACAGCAACATTTAAACATCAGGTGACCACCACATAGGATTGATGAAGGATCGAAGCAGCCACGACACCAGCAGCGAGGCGAGCCGCGAGAAAGAGGCGTCTGCCCTATCAGCGGTAACGCTGGTTGCAGACGGGATGATTGTCGGCATCGGCACGGGTTCGACCGCGGCGTATGCGATAGCAGAACTCGGGCGGCTGGTTGCCCGTGGGCTTGATATCCTGTGCGGGCCGACCTCGTACCAGTCAGAGATGCTTGCAGCGCAGCAGAAGATACCGATCACGACGCTTTCAGAGCACCCGAAGCTCGACATCGTGCTCGATGGTGCGGACCAGATCGACCGGAATCTCGTGGCGATCAAGGGAGGGGGTGCTGCGCACACCCGAGAGAAGGTGATCGCGCACGCTGCATCGAAAGTGGTGCTGATGGTCGATCACGAAAAAGTCGTTCCCAGACTCGATCACGAGGTTCCGATCGAGGTTCTGCCATACGCAAGAACGCTTGTGGAACGCGGGGTGCGTGCACTTGGCGGGATACCTGAGCTTCGGATGGCAGCCCGGAAGGACGGTCCTGTGGTCACCGACAACGGAAACTTCGTAATCGACACCGATTTCGGCGCGATCGATGACCCCTCGCGATTGAGCGGTGAGTTGAGCGCACTCGTTGGCGCAATCGAGCACGGAATATTCTTAAATGTGGACGAGGTGCATATCGGCACCGCGGATGGGGTCAAAGTGCTGAAGCGGTAAAGGGTTTACGCAAGCAATCTCGCAGGAATCTTCTGTTTCGCAATCAGGTCGCCGTAGTGTTCCTGCTCGCGTATCACGTCCACAGAGCCGTCAGAGACCATGATCTCTGTACACCGGCACCGCCCGTTGTACTGGGAACTCATGCTGAACCCATACGCTCCGACATCGAAGACCGCTATCACGTCGCCGGGTTCTATCAAAGGCAGTTTGCGGTCTCTCGCAATGATGTCGCCTGATTCGCAGATCGGTCCCACGATATCGTACGTCTCCGCCCCGGCAGAGTCTGCCTTGTTCGCAACAGCCACCTCATGGTACGCATCGTACATCGCAGGGCGGATCAGCAGGTTAAGACCGGCGTCAACGCCAACAAAGTTCCTTGCTGACCGCTTCACAGTGTTAACCCCTGCAAGGAGGATGCTTGTGTCGCCAACGATGTACCGCCCGGGTTCCAGCACGAGTCTCGGAGAGATCCCAATATCCTCTGACCGGCGGCGGAAGATCGGGAGGATCATGTCTGCAAGATCGCCCGGTGTGGGCGTCGCCACATCCTTCTGGTACGGGATGCCGAGCCCGCCGCCCATGTCCACGAACTCAAGTGTGATTCCAAGCCGCGTGATCTGTTCCGCGATATCCATCATCCGCTCCACCGCCTCGCCGAAAGGCGAGACATCAGTGATCTGCGACCCGATATGGCAGTGGATGCCGACCGGATTTACGCCTGACAGATCCTTTGCCTCTTCGTACGCTTTCAGGACGTCCTTGTACCCGATCCCGAACTTCGAGGATGCAAGACCTGTCGCAATCTTCGGGTGTGTGTCTGGCGAGACATCGGGATTGACCCTGAATGCGATATCGACCACTTTTCCGGCTTTGATCGCCAGATCAGAGAGCGTGTGCAGTTCGTCCATCGAATCCACTGAAACACGCACCCCCGAGTCGATCGCCATCTGGAGTTCGTACGCGGTCTTTGAGTTGCCGTTAAAGAGAATCCTCTCCTGCGGGATTCCTGCAAGGAGCGCGGCATAGAGTTCGCCATCAGAGAAGACGTCAGCGCCTGTGCCCTCTGACGCAAGGATTCGCAGGATGGAAAGATTCCAGTTCGCCTTTGCAGCAAAGTAGATGTCAGCGTCAGGAAACGCGCTACCAAATGTGCGGAAGTTCTCACGTATGCGCTTCTCGTCGATCACATAGAGCGGTGTGCCGTATTCCTGTGCAAGCGAGACTGTGTCAACTCCGCCGATGGTGAGGTGATGGTTCTGGATGCCGATGTGGTTTGCCTTGGACATGGAAACACTTCCACACCATTCATGACTGCATCTTTAATAAAAGGTATCTGTCCGGGGCTACCTGCTTGACTGGCGTTACGCCAAACCCTTGCCCCCCTATGTCTCCTACATCCGAAGCCCCGGGATCTTGCGACAAGAACTCATTTAAGTTATCCTGCCCACGCTTATCTTATGGGACACCCAGAGAGGCCGAGGCTGAGCGGCTAAACACGTACCAAAAGACTAAATAGGATATGGTTTAAAGCGTTCATCTGCAAACAATGGAAATACTCTCACTTTAGGGCTGAAAAGCTTCTGAAAAGAGATATTCCGGTTTGCCAATGGAAATCAGGAGAAAAGGATGCCAGAAGAATTCATTGTTGCCGATGATCTTGATCTCGCATGGAGTAATTTTGACCCGTTTTATCCGCTGCCAGCCGGCTGCCCGTTTTATATGGAACGTGAAGGCAAACCTTTGAATCGATTAATCAGGGCTCTTCTGCGCACACACCGACAGCCGCCCAAATACTTCTTTTCAGGTCACAGGGGGTGCGGCAAGTCAACCGAACTCAACAGGCTTGCTGCTGATGAGGAGATCAGACAGAAATTCTTTGTTGTGAAGTACTCGGTGAAGGAGGTCTGCGATGTAGAAAATCTCAACTATGTCGACGTGCTCTTTTCGATAGGTGCGCAGTTGTTCCTCCAGTATGTGGATTCCGGGCGGGAATTGAGACCTGAGCTTATGGAGGATCTTGAAGCATGGAAAAGTAGCATAGTCGAGCGGGTCAGTGAAGAAGAGAGTTCCTTTGGGACATCGATTGGGGGCGGGATACGAGGATTTTTCTTTTCCATGCTGGCAAAGATAAGCGCAGAGGATACCACTAGGAAAATCATTAGGGAAGTAATCGAACCCAGACTATCTGAACTGATCGAAAAAATAAATCTAATCGTTGCAGATATCGAAGGCAGAGAAAGGAAGAGCGTTTTGGTCATAATCGATGATCTGGATAAACCAAAATTGGAGCAGGCAACAGAGATTTTTTACAATAATCAGACGGCTATCACCCAACCTGTATGTCATATAATTTATACGGTCCCGATTTCGATGTTCTTTGCTCAGGAATTCATTGCGATAAGGGATCGCAAGTTTTCCCTCCCAAATATCAAGTTGCATGCCAAGAACGACAGAAGGAGCAGACACGAATCTGGATACAATTTGCTGAAGACGTTCATCTTCAAAAGAATGAAAGAAGACTTAATCGAACCTGATGCGGTTGGTTTAGCTATTAAAATGGGCGCAGGAGTCTTTAGAGAGACTGCACGCATCATGCAGATCGCAGCCGACAGCGCGATAGAACGCGACAGGGATTGCATAACAAAAGAGGACGTGGAAAAGGCGGGACAGGAGATACGAAGCGATTTTAAGCGGATTCTAAAGACCGATGACTACGTGATCCTCAAAGAACTCTACGAGAATATGATCGGAAGAGCACACGTCTGAACTCCAGTCACATGTCAGAATCTCGTATGCCGGTTTCTGCTTGAAAAA
>CBDAFH010000037.1:0-10457 GCA_965195165.1 uncultured ANME-2 cluster archaeon
AATGAAACTCAAAACAGTCTATGATAACGAGGTATATCCGGAGGCATCTGCCACGGGACTTACGAGTGAATGGGGATTCTCCTGCCTGATAGAGGTATCCGGTGAGCGGATACTCTTTGACACTGGCGGGGACGGATCGATTTTACTGCGCAACATGGAACGACTGGGGATCGACCCCGAAGACCTTACAACGATCGTGCTCTCGCACGAACACTGGGATCACACAGGCGGCTTGTCCGACCTCCTCAGGACGAACCGCGATGTCGAGGTCTATCTGCTGGCGTCATTCTCGGAGTCGTTTAAGAACAAGATCGAGAATCCAGTGGTAGAGGTACGCGGACCAGCAAAGATCTGCGATCAGGTGTATACTACGGGAGAACTTGGCATATCCATAAAGGAACAGTCGTTGGCGCTGGAAACGAAAAGCGGCATGGTTGTCCTCACAGGATGCGCACACCCCGGAATCGGGGAGATCATGGACGCAGCATCCGGAATCGAGGATATATGCGGAATCATCGGAGGATTCCATGGGTTTAGCGATTATAGCCTGCTAAACGGCGTAAAGTTCCTCTCTCCGTGCCACTGCACCCAGCATCTAAGCGAGATCGTCTCACAATTCCCGGACGCATACCATAAGAACGGCGTTGGTAGGGTGTTTACCTTTGAGTAACATGAGCCACCTATTTGGTCCTGTACCATCCCGCAGGCTCGGGAGGTCGCTTGGTCTGGACATCACGCCGTACAAGACATGTACGTTTAATTGCGTCTACTGCCAGCTCGGAAGAACCACGAACAAGACCGTGCAGAGGCAGGAGTATATTGCGAAAGATTCAATCTTATGTGAGCTACGGGATTTCTTACCGGAGGGGGGAGAAGATACCGATTACATCACTTTTGCCGGATCCGGGGAGCCGACACTCCATTCGGGTATCGGTGAGATGATTGATGCGATCAAGACGATGACCGATATCCCTGTTGCGGTGATAACCAACGGATCGCTCTTGTTCCGGGAAGATGTGAGAGATGATCTCTTAAATGCCGATCTCGTGCTGCCGTCGCTGGATGCTGCCACCACTTCCGCGTTTCGTGCTGTGAATCAACCGCATGAGAGTCTTTCAGTGGACCGGATCATCGAAGGACTCAGGATGTTTCGGGAGGTTTTTGAAGGTGAGTTCTGGCTCGAGATCATGTTCGTGAGGGGCGTAAACGACGGAACTGACGAAATAACGGCGCTGTCAGACGCAATCTCCATAATAGATCCTGACCGGGTTCAGTTAAATACCGTTGTGCGACCACCTTATGAGGATGTCATGCCTGTGGACGAGGATGAGATGGTACGGATACAGGAGGCGTTTGGCGGGAATTTTGATGTCGAGATCATCGCGGAGACGCGGATCGAGGTTCGTGCGGATATCCTGCCGCTTTTGGAACGGAGACCGCTTACGATGGATCAGATCGCTGGCTCGCTTGGGATGCACCGGAACGAGGCGGCGAAGTATCTGCGGGAACTTATAGAGCAAGGCGCGGTCGTCGAGACTGTGCACGGGGGCATACGGTACTTTGGGGTGACGATATGAAATGCGCTCTCTGTGACAGCAAGGACTGCCGGCAGGGCAAAAACTGTACGAAAACAGCGACAGATATCGACTATACGCCAGCAAAGGATACGATGCGGATCGCTTCCGAAGTCGAATCGAGGTACATGGAACTCACACGCCTCGAAGAACTGATCCTGTTCTGCAAAAAGATGAAATTCAGGAGAGTTGGGATTGCATTCTGTATCGGGCTTTCTGCAGAAGCGAGAATCGTGCATGAGATCCTTACGCGGGATTTTGAGGTGCATTCGGTCTGCTGCAAGGTTGGTGGGACTGACAAAGACGATCTCGGGCTTGTGAAGATCCGGGATCAGGAAGCGCATGAGACGATGTGTAATCCGCTCGGGCAGGCAGCGATTCTGAATGATGAGGGCACCGAGTTAAATATAATAATAGGGCTCTGCATCGGGCACGACATACTCTTTACGGAGCACTCGGATGCGCCTGTGACCACACTTGCGGTGAAGGATCGTGTGCTTGCGCACAATCCGCTTGGTGCTGTGTATTCGAGGTATTATCTGGAGAATGTGTTTGGGCTGGAGTCGGGGCAACAGGGTTAGTTTTCGTGCAGTTTAAGTATCCTCGAGATAAATAGCCACATATGGCAGGGGCATTTATTTCAGAAATCGATGTTAAAGAGTTCAGAGGTATCAAAAGATGCAAAGAACCAATAAAACTATCAAAATTCAACGTTTTGATCGGGAAAAATAATTCTGGTAAATCATCTCTTCTTGAAGCTCTGTATCTCTTTCCACTGCCACGACTCCACTCCACCATTTATGGGGGTGATAGAATTAATCAAATAGGAGAACGTCATAGTGGAACGGACAGTTTAGTTTACGGTTACTCAGGAAATGCCGAGCTGAAGTATAATGTCAATGAGTATCCATGCAACATAGAAATTATGAGCAACGGTACATCAAACAGTTCCGTCAACGATGAGGAAGTAGACATCTCAAACCTTCAACACGTTTCCGAAATACTAAAGATATCTGAGCGTAATATCGAAGATATTTCTATTTATATTCCAAATGATACAGAAACCCTCAACAAGTATGCTAAATCGGTCTCATACATGGAGGATGAAATCGTTAAGATCGGTGCAACTAAGCGAGTCGCTGAATTCGTTAACCAGTGCATCGACGAAAAATACACAGAGGTTTTGTGGAAAATAGACGGCATATCCTGTAGAAAAGAACTGCCAGATGGATCTCTCTTATATCCAAAATTAGATGATCTGGGCGATGGTATAAAGAGGGCAACCATCATCATGCTTTTGTTAGAAGCGCATTCACCTCGTGTAGTACTCTGGGATGACTTTGAGAGTGCATCACATCCGACTCTTATCAGAGCGCAACTTGAATGGCTGTCAAAAAAAGACTGGCAGGTGGTGCTCTCCACACACAGCATAGATGTTCTTTATCAGTTATTAGAACTAGAAATTAGTCCTGCTGATCTCCAAATTCTACAGATGAAAAAGTTAAAGGACGACACGCTTGTTTATGAGTCCCTGACCATTGACGACCTGGATGATTTGATGAACGCAAATGCAGATCCCAGGCGACTTGTAGATGCATTAGGGGTTTAGAATGAGAGTGAGTGAGAATGTGGGCGAATACGCAGAGCCATGGTCTTTTGTTGGGACTAGCGACGGGACGGACGAATTTCACATATTGAGGGCAGTGGCTGAAAAATATAATGGGGCATGCAGCTTATGGTTCCCCAAATCCCCACTTGGTAAGAAAACCGGATTAACCGTACTTGATTCCATCAACACCGTTACCAACATAAACCCCAAAATCGGCACGTTTCTATTTCTGATTGATAGGGGGCATATCGTCCAGGGGATGAATAGAATATCTAGAGATAAACTTGATAATAGTGATATTAAAGGAATTATTGAAGATAGATTGTCGAATAAACACATAAAGATCATTAAAATGGAGGATAATACGCCGGATGGCGCGTTTATAATAAAAGGCAAATTGGGCTCTCGTGTATTGCAGATTTATGTAATAATTCAGGGAATTGATTTAAAGATAGAAGAGGAAATCTCAAAATTAATAAAATTAGAAAAAGATATAACGATTCTACCGGAAAAGGAGCATATCCGGGATTTTTTTAAAGAAACATTTGATAGAAAAAGCATAGGGCAGGGTACTGCAAAATTAATTGCAGGAGCAAGTAAAAACAATCTCCGAATGAGTTTTTCCGGATTAATGTTCATTTTGAATGTAATAGAGAAGCAGTGTTCTGAAAATAACTGACTTTCGATGCGACACCCGAGCAAGTTGGCAGTCCCCTCAAAAACTCTCGCAGTTTTCGTCCAAAAGAGTTTACAACTCCAAGCGTCATAATCAGGAGTATGTTCACCATTATCACAGGCGCTCAGTTCGGCGACGAGGGCAAGGGAAAGATCGTCGATGTCCTGGGCAAGGATTATGATCTCGTTGTCCGGTTTCAGGGCGGAAATAACGCAGGGCACACCGTAATCGTCGGAGACGACACCTACAAACTCCACCTGATCCCGTCAGGCGTTCTCACCGATGCCCGCCTTTTGATCGGTCCGGGCGTGGTCGTAGATCCGATAGTACTTATCCAGGAGATCGAGATGCTCAGAAGTGCCGGCATCGAGATAACTCCTGAAAAACTCGGGATCGATGCGAAAGCAAGCATCATCATGCCGTACCACATCGAGATGGACAAACTGCGCGAACAGAGGCGGACAGAAAAGATCGGGACGACCGCTCGCGGCATCGGATTTGCGTATATCGACAAGATATCGAGGGACGAGGTGCGGCTGGCAGATCTCGCGGACAGGGATTCTTTTCCCTGGCTCATGGACGAACTTGCACCCCAGAAGGAGCGTGCGATCGTCGATCTTGGAGGCGATCCCGGTGTGGTGCGCGAAAGTATCCCTGATTATACAGGCTACGGCGCCACGCTTGAGCCGTACATCACCGATGTCTCGCATGAGCTGAACCGTGCTCTTGATTCTGGCAGGGACGTGCTCGCGGAGGGCGCACAGGGTGCGCATCTCGACATCATCCACGGCACCCAGAAGTATGTAACCTCATCGAGTACCGTTGCAGGAAGCGCATGTATGTATCTCGGAGTCGGACCGACCCGGGTCGATCATGTGATCGGTATCGTCAAGGCGTACATCACGCGGGTCGGGGAGGGTCCGCTACCGACCGAAGATCATGGCGAGATCGGGGAGACGCTCCGGAAAGCAGGGGCTGAATTTGGCACCACCACAGGCAGACCGCGGCGGTGCGGCTGGTTCGATGCACCTCTTGCGAGAAAAAGCGTAGAGCTCAATGCGTACACGAACATCGCACTGACGAAACTGGACGTTCTCGACGGGCTCGAACAGGTCAGCATCTGCACCGGCTATGAACTGGATGGCAAGCTGATCGAGCATCCTCCGATACTTTCATCCGATCTTGCGCGATGTGTTCCTGTGTACGAGACTATGGGTGGCTGGTGCGAGGACATCACTTCGGCGGATGCGTTTTCAGACCTGCCTGCCGCTGCAAAGGCTTATGTGCACAGGATTGAGGAGATTCTTGGCGTTACTATCGGGATCGTCTCGATCGGCCCGAAACGGAGTCAGGTGATCTTTGTGGAGTGATGGGGATTGGATACATCCCGAATTTTAGTGAAATCACTTTATATCCGGCGGCATCCAAATTTGCGCCATTCGTGAGACCCAACCAAAGACCAGAGGAAAAGTATTAATGCATGAACCCAAATATGGGGCAGGCGATCTTTATGGGGTATAATCCAATATCAGGCTCGGTCATATTCAACGCTTTGAAGGATGAAAAATGCATAATCATGGCGTGCAACACCAGGATCGTTCCCGGTGTAACAAAAGGTATTTTCAGATCCGCAAAGGATCTCGATTCCGCCATCTTAATCGAACTGGCAAAGTCGGAGTGCAATCTTAAAGGCGGGTACACAGGGCTTACTCCTGCGGAACTCTCGATGCGTACTTATGCTGCCGCAGGATCGGTCGGTCTTGATATCTGGGCGCTACATGCGGATCATATCGGTGTCAAGAAGGGGACTGTGGAAGAACTCAATTCGGTCAAAGAGCTGATCGCAGCGCAGATCGATGCCGGTTTTACCAGTTTTGCGATCGATGCCTCGCATCTCTTCAATTTCGATGGGAGGGACACGGCAGAGGAGCTTGCACCAAACATCAATGCAACGATCGAGCTTGCGCGGTTCATCGAGTCAGAGATGGGTGGGCGCGAGTTCGGGCTGGAGGTCGAGGTCGGCGAGATCGGGAGGACTGGCGAGTCGGGAATGGTTCTGACAACGCCTGAGGAAGCGGTGGTCTTTATCAGGTCGCTAAATGATGCCGGAATATATCCACAGGTGCTTGCTATCGCAAACGGCAGCACGCACGGAAACATCTTTGACAAAGACGGTAACCCGATCGAGCAGGTCAGCATCGACATCCCGCGGACGAAAGAGGTGGCAAAAGCACTCCGGGATAATGATTTGGATGTACGGATCGCGCAGCACGGCATCACAGGCACACCGCGGCGGCTGATTGCGGAAGAGTTCCCGCATGGAGATATTATAAAGGGGAACGTCGGCACCTTCTGGATGAATCTGGTCTGGGACGTCCTCAAAAGTGAGCAGCCTGACCTGTACCAGCGGATATGGGACTGGACGATTACGAATTATTCGGCGGAGGGGAAGAGCGATGTCGAGGTATTTGGCAAGAACGGCAAGTTTGCGATAAAAGAGTTTTTTAAGGAGCTTTATTCTCTCGACGAGGAGACCGTATCGGTACTCGAGGATCGGGCGTACGAAGAGGCGGGCAAGTTCATCAGGGCGTTTAAATCCGAGGGGTCTGCCGAGATTGTGCGGGAATATATGCGAGCATGCGGTCGGTAATCCTCCTCTCAGCAGGACTCGACTCAACAGTCGCTTTCAAGCACGCGTACGACCGCTGCTCGGAACTTCTCGCGCTCACATTTGATTACGGGCAGCGGGCGGCAGCAAACGAGATCAAGCGCGCAATCCAGATCTGTCGCGAGTTCGATGTGCGCAACGAGGTGATCGAACTTCCGTGGATCGGGCAGTTTGGGGGTGCGCTCACCGATGCGTCCGCGCTGCCAGAGCTTGCGGAGCATGAACTGGACAGCGGGGCGGCGGTGGATTCAGCGAGACGCGTCTGGGTTCCGGCAAGGAATCTTCTCTTTCTGTCGATTGCGGCAGGGTATGCTGAGAACGGCGGGTACGAGCTCATCACAGTTGGTTTTGATGCTGAAGAAGCAGCGACGTTTCCGGATAACTCTGTTGAATTCGCCAAACGCTTCAACCGGGTGCTCGAATACGGCACGCTCACCCATCCTATAATTGATGCGCCGCTGATCGATCTCGATAAGGCGGGAATCGTCCGCCTCGGAGTGGCGATCGATGCGCCGCTCGGGCTGTCGTGGTCGTGCTATGAGTCAGGCGACCTACCGTGCGGGGTCTGCGAGTCATGTCTCAGGCGTGCGCGGGCGTTTGCCGAGGTTGGGGCGAAGGATCCTGGGTTGGGGATACAATCCAGCCCAAGAGCGCAAAACGCCGGAGAGTCGATTTGATGGCACGATCGAGATTTACACCGGAAGAAGAGTTTTATTGCAAACTTAAACGTCTGCTGTCTCGACAATTTAATCACAAACCCCCACATCACTTATAATACTTCTCTTGCACATCCTCGCCCAGCCGCCCGATCGCGTCAGCCCGACACTGCCTGCAGTGCCGCATCTGCTTGGTGATCTTGCTACATTCATCTTGCATGGCGCGCTTCTCCGAGAGCGTTGGCGGCGTGATGTCTGCAAACTTGTACTGTGGGATCAGTGGCATGATGTTCTGCAGGTAAACCCCGAGTCCCCGGATCTTATTTGCGACATCGATGATGTGATGATCGTTGATCGTCGGTATGAGGACCGTATTCACCTTCGTGATCAACCCCAGTTCAACGGACTTCGCAAGCCCTTCCAGTTGATTCTCAAGCATGATTTCCGCAGCCTCCCTGCCGGTATACTTCTTCCCATGATAATTTACAAACGAGTATATCTTCTCGCCGATCTCAGGATCGACCGCGCTCATGGTCACGGTGATGTTTGAGACTCCGAGATCCTTTAGAAGTTCCACCTTCTCAGGAAGCAGGAGTCCGTTGGTGCTGAGACACTTGATCAGATGCGGAAAGTCTTCTTTCAGGAGCCGGAGCGTTTCGAACGTTTCTTCGTTAAAAAGCGGCTCTCCAGGACCTGCGATCCCGATCACTTTGATATACGGAAAGTCCCTGATCACGTCCCTGACACGCTCGACCGCCTCTTCTGGCGATAAGACCTGACTTGTAACGCCGGGTCTACTCTCGTTTACGCAGTCAAACTCCCTGATACAGTAGTTACACTGGATGTTGCACTTCGGCGCGACAGCGAGATGCATCCGTCCGAACGCGTGACATGCACCCGCGCTGAAACAGGGATGTTCCTGGATCTGCCTTAACTGGGACGGATCCCATGGCACATCCTTGCCGTCGATCTTTGCTACACGGTACTCTTCTGAAGTCATACTGCCTCAACAACCTTAACTTCAGGAACTTCCTTCATGAGCAGCCGCTCGACACCGAGTTTCAGTGTTTGCTGCGACATGGCGCAGCCAGCACATGCGCCGACAAGCCGCACCTTCACTGTACCATCATCCTCGATGTCGACCAGTTCGATATCGCCGCCGTCTGCCTGCAGCATCGGTCTGATCTTCTCGATCACAGGTTCAACTTTCTCTTTTATATCAACCAATTTTGTTTCCTCCTTTTCATTGTTCCATTCATCTTCATTCCGTTTCAGTGTAATTTCTGCATACGTTTGTAAACCTATCGCTCGATTATCTCCTCTGGCGCACCTGCAAACCGGACAAGTGCCTCCGCCTCCATCTTATGCAGACTTGCCGGAACTATCAGCAGGTGCATGGGCGCACCGAAATCAGACCCGGCAAGGTCGCGTAGATAGGCGCACTTCACCAAGACATCAGGCGATCCGGCACGTGCGATCCCGATGCCGAGAGCGCGGTCGAGCAGCCCGCGTTCATCAACCTGCATCAACAATCCAGCCGCCTCCGGAATCGTCATAAACCCATTTATAGGATCGATATCAAGAAAAAGCATCGTGTGAAGGTCGTTATCGCGGTTTAAGAGAACTGTGTTGTACGGAGTCTCTGAAACTACCGTCTTTGACCGGACAGTGTACGGGAACGGGATGGTTGCAGACTTTCCGAACCGGTAGTTCTGCAAGCCAGCAAGACCTGCCGCCGCAGACGCAATCGATGTGCCGTGGACGACCGCCGTCGCAATACTGAGATCGGATGCGCGCAGGCGTAGGTCAATATGCGTCGTCGAGACCATCGGATCCCCGCCCGATAGCAGCACCACGTTCTTATCGACCGCATGGTGCAGCCATACCGGATCCGCCTCGATCTCGTCCCGTGAAAGCGTCGTGATCTTTGTCTGATACCGTGATTCCATGCGCTCTAAGGTAGTTCCCATCATCTTCGAGGTGTAAAACTCGGCAAAGACCATATCGGCATCTTTTATCGCTCTGACGCCTTTTAAGGTAATATCCTCTTCATCGTATAGCCCGAGACCGACAAATGTTAACATCGATTCTGATCTCTGCGCCAATTTATTTAAGTTGCACCGCAGAATTGAGATCATGGGAATCCATACCAGATCGAGGCATTACCTGCGAAGCAGTGATTCAAAAAAGATCATGAAAGAACTCGGAAAAGCATTCGATCCGTCTGATATCGGGGGTGTGTTCGAAGGAAAACGGTTTGAACTGGTTACAACCGATGTTTGTGACATCATACTGGTCGAGGATGTGCCAATGATCTTCATGCCGGACGGCGAGCCGTTTCTCACTGTGCGAGGCGCGCTCGAGGTGAAGCCAGAGGCGCGCATCGTTGTGGTGGATGCTGGCGCCACAAGGTTCGTGGTGAACGGCGCTGATGTGATGCGCCCGGGAATCGTTCACGCCGACCCCGATATCAAGGAAGGAGATCTCGTGATCGTAATCGAGGAGGCGCACAGAAAAGCACTTGCGATCGGGCGTGCGCTCATTTCCGGAGACGAGATGATCGGCGATTCCGGAAAAGCGGTCAAAACACTACACTATGTTGGTGATGCCATCTGGGAAGTAACACGATAGCCGAAAAGTTTATTAATGATTAATAATTACTTACACTTGGCACGTATTGTGCTGTGCGGACAAAGGTGGAAAACGCCTCCTTTCACCTTTGCTGATAAATCTGGGATGACGGATTCCTCCTCGTTTCCATCCCATCTGTGGGGGGTGGGGTTATGCTTTCAGTTCAGCGAAGAGTCCCTGGTTTGATCACTCTGGCGCTGGAGCAAACTATATCATCAACAGCAGAATAGTTTGCAGACCCCCTCATCTGGCGCACCAGCACGATGATGCACTGCTTATCAAAATAATCTTGAGAACCCGGTTTAACTAAAGAATGGTATCCCCAATCCGCGTAAGCGCGTCATAGATCCGCTCTCTCGACGCCGCGTACGATATCCGGATGAAACCGGAACTATCAGGACCGAATGCGGACCCGGGCGTTACTGCGACATACGCTTCCTTGAGCAAGCGTTCTGCGACATCGTCCCCGCCCCCGTAGTCAGTAACATCCAGGAAGAGATAGAACGCGCCGTCCGGCTTCGTGCAGTTAAACCCGCGCGATTTCAGCCCCTCGACCAGAATATCCCGCCGCGCTTCAAACTCGGCTACCATCGACTCGACCGATCCGTGATCGGACTGTAGCGCGGTAACGCCTGCGTGCTGG